>DATLGP010000519.1:0-4174 GCA_035540395.1 Actinomycetota bacterium | reverse complement strand
CAACGATCGGTCCGCCCTCGTGCAGGATCGCCTCCAGCGCCGCCTCCTTGGCGGCAAATCCAAGCAGCGGCGGGAGCCCGGCCATGGATGCCACGGCGACCGCGGCAATGCCGAACATCGCAGGAAAGCGCCAACCGAGGTTGCTGAGGGCACGCAGATCCCGGGTGTGGGCCTGGTGGTCGATGATCCCGACGAGCATGAACAGGGTCGCCTTGAACAGGCCGTGAGCCAGGATCATGGCGGCGCCGGCGAAGGCCAGGGCGGGATGGCCGGCCCCGACCAGCAGCACCAGGAACCCAAGCTGGCTTACCGTTCCGTAGGCGAGCACCAGCTTGAGGTCGTTCTGCTTGAGTGCTCTCAAGGCGCCGATCAACATCGAGGCCAGCCCGACCCCCATGACCACCGGCCGCCAAAACCAGACAAGGGGGGCGAACGCGGGGCTGAACCGGGCGAGCAGGTACACGCCGGCCTTAACCATCGTCGCCGAATGCAGGTAGGCGCTGACCGGGGTCGGCGCCGCCATCGCCGCCGGCAGCCAGGAATGGAAGGGCACCTGAGCGGACTTGGTGAAGGCACCCAACAGGACCAGGACCAGGCCGCCGGCGACGACTCCGCCGGTTGGAGGGTCGGCCAGGATGCCCGACAGCGAGTAGGTGCCGGCGGCCTGGCCGATAAGCACAAAGCCCCCGAGCATCGCCAGGCCGCCGGCGCCGGTGGTCAGGATGGCCTGAAGGGCGGCCGATCGGGCCGCCGCCTTGTGGTCCTCGAACCCGATCAACAGGTAGGAGGTGACCGAGGTGAGCTCCCAGAACAGGAACAGGGCCAGCAGGTTGTCGGCGAGGACCACCCCCAGCATGGAACCGGCGAACGCGGTGAGTGTCGCCGCGAACTTGCCGAGCCCGGGCCGGGGAGAGAAGTACCAGCTGCTGTAGATGAAGATCAAGGTTCCGATACCCGAGATGAGGGCGATCATCAGCAGCGTGAAACCGTCGACCCGCAGGTCCAGATGTACCCCCAGCGGACCCACCCACTCCAGATGTTGCGCAACCGCACCGCCGGCCAGGATGGGGGCGGAGACCGAGGCGGCCCACACCACCGTGATCAGCGGCGCGAGCCCGCAGAGCAGGAACACCCGGGGACCCATGCGCCGGGCGGCGAGGGGGGCGGCCAGCGCAAGAAGGCCGTGGAGCAACAAGAGGGCTAAGAGCATGGCGTCTGCGCGCTAGCTAGCTCGAGTTGAGGGACTGCTGTACCGGGGGGCGGATAGGTTGTTCGATACTCCACAGGCCCTCGTCGACTAGTTCTGCGGTGGAAGCGGCTGGTGTCCCGCCCGGCTTCGGGGCTTGCCACTGCCGGGAGGCGGAAATGGAGGAAAACTGATGAGCTTGCGGCTCGGCCAAGGCGCTTACCTCCCGATGGGCATCGTACAGTTGTTGCCGACCAGGCTTCCCGGCGCTCCGAGCGCTAGTGTACCCGACCGGTCCGCGCCCACAAACTGACGCCCGGAGGGTGTCGCGACTACCTGACTACCGCGAGCGCAGTGGGGTCGAACAGCCGGTCCACGATGGCTGCGTTCGAGGCCTGGTCCTGCACGGCTTCGATGGCGTCCAGGCACTCGTGCTCGTTGTCGTACCCCTCGGGCGAAACAGCCACGATCACGCCGGTGTTCGCGACGAACTTCCAGTGGTGCTTACCATTGGACTGGTACACGAGGAACTGCTGGCGTACAGGCATCCTGACGCTCAGGATACATTGCGCCAGGCACAAAGTCGCGAAAAGTGGGCCATATTCTTCCGCTTTGGGCGGGTGCCCACCGGCGCAGGCGTCTCCCGGGGATGCCCCTAAGCTTGAGGAATGGCTGAATACGACTACTACCTGCCCGACGAGCCCGCCGCGTGCCCGCGATGCAAGGGCCCGCTGGCCGCCTGGCATGGGTGGGACGGGCCGTGCCGGATGGTGACCTGGGTCCAGGGGGAACGCCACGCAAGGGACCCGAACGGTGAAGCGCAAGTGATCTCCCTGGATCAGCTGGCGCACCTGCGGCTGCCCGAGGAGTTCGAGGCCCACACCTGGTGTCTGCACTGCTGGTACGGCCTGGTGGGCCGGGGGCTGAGAAAATGGGACCGCTGGACCAACTGGATCCTCACCGACGACCGGGGACAGGTCTCGGGGGCAGAGGCGGTGGACACCGGCAGGCGGCGTTGCGGCCACTGCCGAAAGTCCTGGGAAGAAGAAGAGTCGGTGCTCTACCGAACCTGCCCGTTCTGCGAACGACTGACGAAACTCGCTAGCCTGGATTCCGGACCCGCGCCCTCCGGCTGACCGTGCACCGCAAGACCTTTCAACGGGACCTCAACGGCATGACGGACCTTGGGCTCATCACGAAGTCGGGTACCTCCCGGGCACTGCGTTATCGGATCGGCGAAGAGTTCCGATAAAGCGACATTTGCGCGACGTTCTCGCGAACAGCCTCAGCACTCCGCCACCGTAAGATTCGGATCGATCTCGAGAAGATCTGTTGTGTCGCTCGTCACAACAACCGACCCCGTTGCCCGTGCCAGCAGCACGACCGAGGCATCGATGACGTCCGAGCTGCCGGCGGCGCCGCACAGGTGTCCTGCCGCCTGAGCAACTTCAAATGTCATCGGATGGATCTGTACGGGGTTGGAGTTCAAGACTCTGACCAGCCGGACCTGCCGGGCAGGGTTGCGCCATACCTGCGCCACCACGCCCGCAGGGACGTGTAGGTCCTCCGCGAGTTCTAGGAGGCGAACCATTCTGCGGTCGCCTCTTTCAATGCCGATCAGCGCACCGGCATCAAGCACTAGAGGCCGAGGACGCTTTGCGCCCACGCGGTCTCCTCATCAGTAGCCGGTCCGATTTCCGTCCTTATCTCGGCCAGAATGTCCTTGAGACGTTCCCGTTGGGCACGCTGGCTCATCGCTTCGGCAACCCATGCACTCACCGACGGCGCGCTTCCCGCAGCGACCGCGGCCTCCGCTTCCCTGACAATCTCTTCGTTTACCGACACGGTGAGTCGTTTGCGCATACGATCAGCTTACTCCTGCATACGCCAATATGCACACGGGGTGCAATTACTGCGACTATCAGGCAATGAAGTGTTGTGCGGCGAGCTCTGACGACCCTAGCTGTTCACCACGAGAAGGTAGAGGAGTTGCGGGGATGCCGGTCAATCCGTTGTGGGAATCAGGTTCGATCGTGATATCTGTGGCAAAGGCCCGGCTCCGGGTAGTAAGCGGAACCACCTGGACCACGCTTGGGCCGGCATCCAGGATCCGTTGGGCCGTGACCACTATCGCTGGGTGGTAAAAGCCCGCCTCGCGGCCCTGCGGCCGGCCGAGGTCCAAATCAACGACATCACCCGGCGTCGGCGTCAAGCCAGTTCTTTTCCTCGTCCGTCAAGGGTGCCTGGAGTTGTTTGCCGATGAGGTCCTGCCGGAGGGCCCGAACCGCCAGCGAGACCGTTTGGCCGACGCTTGTGTTGAGTTGAGCCGCGAGGCGCTTGAGGTGTTCGTGCGTCTCTACGTCGATGCGAACGCTGGTACTTTGCATGCAAAACAGCATACAGCGCAACCACGAAAGGAAGGGGTCTAAGACGCGAAGCAGCCCCCTGGGGCCCATTCGCCGGGACCGTGTGCCTTTTGTCCCAGCGAATGGCGTCCCAGGGGGCTGCGCTCAGAGGAGACTTAGCCCCGGACCGTAGCCTCGTAGTCGATCGGCTTGGATTCGAAGAAGTTGATCAGCTCGGGCATGTCGTTCTGGGTGATCAGCCACTTCGCCGGGTTCTTGTCGCCGTAGATCTTTTCGAAGCCGATCTTCTGCAGGCGGCGATCGGCGATGTAGCGACAGTACTGGCCGTACACGTTCTTGTTCAGGCCCAGGATCCCGTCGGGCATGGCCACCTCGGCGTAGGCCGTCTCCAGCTCGACCGCGGTGCGGATGAGGCCGGTGATCTCCTCGCGAAACTGAGGCGTCATGACCTGGGGGTTCTCGGCGACTATTGCCGAGATCAGATCGACACCGAACGCCAGGTGGATCGACTCGTCCTTCAAGACGTAGCGGATCAGGGTGCCCAGGCCCTTCAGCAGCCGGCGCCGCTCGAACGACAGGCCGACCATGAAACCGGTGTAGAAGAAGATGCCCTCCATGATCA
>DATLGP010000518.1:0-2161 GCA_035540395.1 Actinomycetota bacterium | reverse complement strand
GTCCAGCATCCGGGTGGCGGCCGCGAGCACCCTTTCCCGGCCCATCTCGGGTGTCATCAGGCACTGCTTGGTCTGGCGCCTGAGGTCGGGCAGACAGTGGGCGAACTCGATCATGTGCTGGAACTTCAACTGGTCGCGCAATGTTCGCCAGTCGGGGTGGTACAGGTACTGCTTGCGGCCGGCAGCGTCGTAACCGACCGCCTGGATGTGGCCGTTGGGATAGGGGCAGATCCAGACGTCGGCCCACGCCGGCGGAATTACCAGGCTGCGAATGCGGGCAATGGTCTCGGCATCCTCCACGGTCTTGCCGAACGGGTCGATGTACTGAAACCCGGTTCCACGCCGCACCCTGGTGATTCCGGACCTGCAGGGGTCCCACCGCTTCAGGCGCGGCACGCCGTACTCGCAGGGGAATGAGCAGGAATCAGCATGGCCGGACGATTACCCGCGCCGGCCCCCACTAAACTTCGCCGCCCGATCCCCAGTCGCTCCGGGCCGGGTATGTTGAGTTCATGGCGAAGATAGGGGTCATCTCCGACACCCACCTGCCCCGGGGCAACCGCAAGATCCCCCAGAAGGTCTTTGAGCTGTTCGCGGGCGCCGAACTCATACTGCACGCAGGAGACTTCGTCCAGGCCGAAGTTCTGTATCAATTGGAGGAGGTGGGGCCGGTGCGCGGGGTGCTGGGCAACTGCGACTCCTCCGAACTTGCCGCGCGCCTGCCGGTCGCCGGAGTCGTGGATCATCCCGATCATCGTGCCGCCGATATCGATCGATTCGGTGACCGGCAGCGGCGCCGGCAAAGGATGGCCGAAACCTTCCCGGGTCACCGGGTGGTGGTGTTCGGACACTCGCACATGCCGGCGGTCGAGGACGACGGCGAGTTGCTGCTGGTCAACCCGGGAAGCGCCTGCGATCCCCGGCGGGCGAAGGTACCCACCGTGGCCATTCTGGAGATCGTCGACGGGCGACCCGCCGCGCGGCTGGTGGAGCTGTGAACCGGCTGACCGAGGTCCGCCGGCGCCTGGGAGACGTGGTCCAGGCGCCGTTTGAGGTATCTCAATTGCCGGGTGTCCAGTACACCGACCCGCCCGGGGACCCCGGCCTGTTCGGTCCCGGCAGCATTTCCTGGCGGGTGGGCTCGGACTGGCCGTCGGCCCTGGTGGGGGGGATGAGCGGGCTGACCCTGGGATGTCTTCATCCGCTGGTCCTGGCCGGCACCCTCGACCACTCGGTCTTTCGAACCGACCCGATCGGGCGGCTGGCCCGCACCGCGTCCTTTGTCATGGCTACCGCCTTCGGTTCCACCGATGCCGCCAACCGCGTTGTGCGGTACGTGAACGGGCTGCACAGGAAGGTATCGGGGACGGCCCCCAACGGCATCCCGTACTCGGCCACCGACCCGGCTTTGGCGGTTTGGACCCACGTCACCATCTATGGCGGCTTTCTCGATGGCCACCTGCGTTACGCGCCCCGACCGATCCGGGGGGCCGAGATTGACCGCTACTGGGAGGAGGTGGCGCTGGTGCCCCAGATGCTCGGTGCGAGCGATGTGCCCCGCAGCCGCTACGAGGTGGAGGACTATTTCCGGAGGGTACGGCCCGATCTGTCTGCCAGCCTGGACGCTCTGGAGTCGGCCCGCTGGATACTGGACGGAGGCAAGGGCAACACCCCGACGGTGAGGGACTCGGCGGAGGCGCTGGTCAAGGCGTGGGGCGAGCTGGTGGCCGGTTCCCCGTTGCTCGAGGAGCGGCTTTTGCGTCCCGCGTCGGCGGGCGCGGTGCGCGTGGCCTACGCCATCCTGGCCCGGGCAGCAGTCGACCTTCTGCCCGAGTGGGGACGCAGGATGCTTCAGTTGCGGCGCTCTCCCCTGGCGGCGCCTTTGACCAACGTCTATTTCACCGCACTCCGATTGGCGGTGCCCACCGTGCCCCGAGCGTTGAGGCTGGCCCAGCAACGCGCAGCCGCCCGGCCCTAAAGCTCAAAGCTGGCTGGCCGGCAGACCGGGCGTCAGTCCTGGTTGGGCCTGGCCTGCGGGGGACCGCCCCCGACAGCAGCTGTGGGACTCGGGCTAACCGTCGGCGTAGGGCTGGCAGTTGCCGTGGGCGTCGGAGTGGGGCTCGGAGTGGGGCCGGGCGTCGGGCTGGCGGTAGGCTGCGGC
>DATLGP010000517.1:0-4610 GCA_035540395.1 Actinomycetota bacterium | reverse complement strand
CGAGAGGCGGCAAGGTCGGTCCCGCTGGAGCGCTTGCTGGTGGAGACCGACTCGCCGTATCTCGCGCCGGTCCCCCACCGGGGGAGGCCCAACGAGCCCCGCAACGTCATCGACGTGGGGGCGGCGCTGGCTGCCGCCACGTCGAGGACCGTCGAGGAGATCGCCGAGGCCACTACGGCCAATGCCCGCCGGGCGTTCCGGCTGCCCGGCTAAATCAGTTGGCTTGCTGCTCCTCGAAGTTGAGCGAGCAGGAGTTGATACAGTACCGCTGCCCGGTAGGGCCGGGTCCGTCTGGGAAGACGTGGCCGAGGTGCGACCCGCAGGCACCGCACAGAACCTCGGTGCGCCGCATGAACATGCTGTTGTCCGGCTTGAGCTCCACCCTTTTTTCGGCAACCGGCTCGGTGAAGCTGGGCCACCCGGTTCCCGAGTCGAACTTCACATCCGAGCGAAACAGGTCGGCGCCGCACGCGGCACACTGGTACATGCCCGCCTTCTTGTTGTGAACGTACTCGCCGGTGAAGGGTCTCTCCGTGCCCTTTTCACGCAACACGTGGTACTGCTCGGGCGTCAGCTCGGCCCGCCATTGCTCTTCTGACTTGACTACCTTCTCCAAGTTGGCTCCTTCAGGCGTCGTTGAACGAGTCGAGGCTTCCCAGCTTGGCCTTCGAATGGCCGTTGCTGTGGACCTCAGCAGTTAAAACGCCCACCTCCTGTTGATTGTTCCGCCTTTTCGAGGAGAGGTAGTACCTGAGGGCTGCCACGGTAGCGAGACCGGCGACCACTCCGGGGATGATGCCGCCGGCGGCGGCTGCGGCCGCCCTGCGGCGATTGACCGGTGGTCGGTCGGGAACGATCCTGAGCTTCGTTCGCCTGCGACTCATGCGGTTACCTCCTGTCCGGCTGGTAGTTGGACCACAACCGATAGTAGTTCAGATGCTATTTCTCTACGCTTTCGCGGAATGCAGAGCCGCCTGACCGGGCGTATGGTTGATCGGCGGATGCTCGCGAAGTGCCGACCTAGCGAAAGGAGTTGCGCCATGTTGGACGATCCCGATTTCCTGGCCGCCGCGGCGCGCGCCCAGGCGGAGATAAACGCGCGGCTCGAGCACGAGCTGTGCCAGCACGGGGAGCGCAAGTTCGACGACAAAGGTTCGCCGTCTCCTTGTCCTGAGTGCAGGGCGGCCGCCGACGCCAGGGCGTCCGGCTTCTGGCACAACGCCAAGTCCTACATGGACGGCGTAAAACCGGTGGAGGAGGTCATCGGGGGGCCGAAGAACACAACCTTCACCGAGACCCCGGGGTTCGACACCGAACCTGCGTCTGCCGACAAGACACCTTCCGAAACGCCGGCAGCTTCCGAGACGCCGGCAGCTTCCTAGGCGCCGGCAACCCCCTCGGACGCCGGCTTGCCGCGCCGGTCCTCCGGCCGGGCCCGGAAAAAGCCCCAGGCCCACCAAACCAACAGTGGTTGCAGCAGCAGCCGGAGCCACAGCACCAAGGTCGAGCCGGCATACCATCCGCCACCCGGCCGTCCGCCGTCCAGCGCCATCTGGACGTTGGCGGGAAACACGCCCACCAGGATTCCGGCAACCAGCAAGGCTCCGAACCGCCTGGTTCGAGGCAGCAACAACAGGACGGCTGCGACCAGCTCCAGGATCCCGCTCCAAAAGACGAAGAACCCGGCATTGCCGAGGGCCCTGGGGACGATCGGTGTGTACAGCTCCGGCTTGCGTAGGTGCAGGGCCCCCGACCCGATCAGCAAAAGGGCCAGTCCCGCGACCGACATCCGGCGCCCCAGGCTCATTTCGAAGACGCCCCCAGGAAGTTCCTCAACCCCTGCTCACCGTGGCGCATCATCAGTGAGTGGTTCAGGCGGAACAGCGGCCTGGCCACCGGGGCCAGCGTCTTCAGCAGAGTCTTGGTCACCACCACCTCCTGGTCGTATTCCAGATGGCAGCCTTCGCCGGCGGCCTTTACCGTCCAGCTGGAGTACCCCTCCAGGTCGCCGCTCAGGCCGGCCCGCAGAATTCCCGACTCGTGGTCGTCGACTTCCCTCGACATGAGGAACTCCAGAGCGTAGGGAAGCACTCCCATGATCAGCACCACCGCCCGATCCTCGGAAACCGGAAGCACACTTTTGACCTCCTTCCACCAAGCGGGGTAGGTGGTCAGGTCCTGCAGTATGCGATAGGTCTGGTCGTAGCCGGCGGGAACCATCCACTCGGAGTGAAATCGGTAGTGGTTGAGGCCGGCTATCGGGCGGAGCCTTTCCCGGAGAGGCTTCAGTCGGCGAGGCCGGCCAGGGCTTCGTTCAGCAACTTCTGCTGCTGACGTTCATGGGTGGAGGCGTTGCCGGTGGCGGGGCTCGGGCTTTCCCGGCGGGTTCGGCGCAACAGCGAGACCTTCAGCTCATCGGTGAACTTGTTCTGCATGTACCGCCAGGCCCCCATGTTCTCCGGTTCCTCCTGAACCCACATCACCTCGGCCCGGTCGTACCGGGCCAGTTCCTCGGCAATCTCATCCGCCGGGAATGGGTACAGCTGCTCAACCCTTACCAGCGCCAGACCCTCAATCCCCTGCGCCTCCCGCGCCGCCGCCAGATCGTAGTAGACCTTGCCCGAACACAAGATCACCCTGCGGACCGAGTCGGCGCTGGGCCGGGCCGGGTCGGGTAGAACCGGCATCCAGCCGCCGTTGATGAAGTCGATTACACCGGCGGCGGCCGCCGGGAGGCGCAGCAGCGACTTGGGGGTCAGCACCACCAGGGGCTTGCGGGCGGAGGCGAACCCCTGCCGGACCAGCAGGTGGAAGTACTGTGAGGAAGTCGACGGCATAACCACCCGGTAGTTGTCCCGGGCTCCGAGGACGAGGAAGCGCTCCAGACGGGCGCTGGAGTGCTCGGGCCCCTGGCCCTCGAAACCGTGCGGCAGCAGCATCACCAGGTTGCTGGTCTGCTCCCACTTGTCCTCCCCCGCGGCGACGAACTGATCGATGATCACCTGGGCGCCGTTGGCAAAGTCCCCGAACTGTGCCTCCCAGACGGTGAGGGTATTGTCGGCAACCGTGGAGTAGCCGTACTCGAAGCCCAGGGCGGCGAACTCGGAAAGCATGCTGTCGTAGATCAAGAACTTGGCGCCCTGCCGTCTGACTCGCAGCAGCGGGGTGAACTCGGCCCCCGTCTCCTGGTCGATCAGGACCGCATGCCGCTGGCTGAACGTTCCGCGCCGGGAGTCCTGCCCGGCCATCCGGATAGAAATGCCGTTGACCAAAAGTGCACCGAACGCCAAAGACTCGGCAACCGGCCAATCCACGTGGTCTTTGACCAAAGCCCGGCTGCGGCCCTCGATGAGCTTTACCAGCTTGGGATGCAGCGAGAAGGCCGGCGGCACGGTGCTGATAGCCTCGAGAACCTGGTTCAGGATTGCCAGGCCTACCTCTTGCGGACGTGGATCCATGACCGGCTCGGCCGGGGTTTCCATTGTCTGATCGCCCGGCTCATTCATCGCGTTGAAAGCGCCCTGCAGCTTTGTCCGGAAATCCTCCAAAGCCCCCTCGGCGGCCTCCAGGCTGAGGTGGTTACGGTACAGGAGCGACTCGGTGTAGAGCTTGCGGACCGACCGGCGGGAGGCGATGCGCTTGTACATAAGGGGCTGGGTGTACAAGGGCTCGTCTGCCTCGTTGTGGCCCCACTTGCGGTAGCACCACATGTCGATCACCACGTCCTTGTGGAATGCCTGCCGGTAGTCGAACGCCAGGCGCGCCACCCTGACGCAGGCTTCGGGGTCGTCGCCGTTCACGTGGAAGATGGGGGCCTGGATCATCTTCGCCACGTCGCTCGCATAGGTACTGGACCGGGTCTCTCCGGCGGTGGCAGTGAAGCCCACCTGGTTGTTGACGATTACGTGGACGGTGCCACCGGTACGGTAACCCCTGAGCTGGGACAGGTTCAGGGTCTCGGCCACCACCCCCTGGCCGGCGAAAGCGGCGTCGCCGTGGATCAAGATCGGCAGCACGGGGAAGTCGTCCGGCCGGTTCAGGGCGTCCTGCTTCGCCCGCACCACGCCCTGCACCACCGGATCCACCGACTCGAGGTGGCTGGGGTTGGAGACCACCGAGACCTCCATCGATACGCCCTGGGGATTCACGTAACGGCCTCTGGCACCAATGTGGTACTTAACGTCGCCTGAGCCGTGAACCGTTTCCGGGTCGATATCGCCCTGGAACTCCTTGAAGATCTGGGTGTAGCTCTTGCCGATGATGTTGGCCAGGACGTTGAGCCGTCCCCGGTGGGCCATACCGATCACCGCCTCCTCCATCGGCGCCCTGGTCGCAGAGTCCAGCACCGCGTCCAGCATGGGGATGAGACTGAGCGCTCCCTCCAGGCTGAAGCGCTTGTGCCCCAGGTACTTGGTGTGGAGGAAGGTTTCGAACGCCTCCGCTGCGTTCAGCTTGGCGAGGATTCGGTCGTGGTCCTGCGGCCCCATCTGAATATCGACGCCTTCGACCCTCTGCTGAATCCAGCGCTTCTCCTCCGGAGCGGAGATGTGCATGTACTCGATGCCCACGGTCCGGCAGTAAGCGTCGCGGAGCACGGTAAGTATGTTGCC
>DATLGP010000516.1:0-3379 GCA_035540395.1 Actinomycetota bacterium | reverse complement strand
CACTGCCGCACTGATCATTCTGGCCATTGTGGTTGCGGTGCAGCAGATTGAGAGCGATCTGATCAGCCCGCTGGTCTTCGCCCGGGCAGTGCGCCTTCATCCCGTGGTCATCCTGGTGGCCCTGACCGGGGGGGCTGTTATTGCGGGAGTGGTGGGGGCATTCCTGTCGGTTCCATTGGTGGCGATACTCGCCGCCTCCGGCAACGAGCTCAAAAAAATCAAGGGTTACGACGAGGAATCGGAAAAAGCTGTGGCGGACCGGCCGGGAGAGAACGGGAACGGGGAGCCCGGCGAGGGCTCGGAGGCCGGAGAAGAAGTGGAAAAGGGCGACGACCAGTGAGACCCCGAGCATAGGTTACCTACCGAACGGGCCCATCGAATGATCCGCACGGTTGCCGGCGTGCTGGCTGTGGTCGTGCTGGTTCTGGCGCTCATCTGGGGGTTCCAGCGCCGGCTGATCTACCTGCCCATGGGAGCGGTGCCCCCCGCCGACCGGGTGCTTGACTCGGTCCGCGAGGTGACCCTTCGAACCGAGGACGATTTGGAGCTGGGGGCCTGGTACGCCACCCCGGCGGACGCCGAGCCCCGCATGACCTTGTTGGTGGCGAACGGCAATGCCGGCAACCGGTCCTACCGCGCCCCGCTGGCCCGGGCGCTGACCGAAAGAGGCTTCGCCGTGCTCCTGTTCGACTACCGCGGCTTCGGCGGCAATTCGGGTAGGCCCTCCGAACAGGGACTGGCTCGCGACGCTCGGGCGGCTTACGAGTTCCTGGTCGACGAGGAGGGCATCCCGCCGCAGCGCCTGCTGTACTTCGGGGAGAGCCTGGGGGCGGCGGTGGTGACCGAGCTGGCCACCGAGCATCCGCCGGCCGGGCTCGTGCTGCGCTCTCCCTTCGTCGACCTGGCGTCGGTGGGCCGGGTCCATTACCCGTTCCTGCCGGTCGCACTGATGCTTAAAGACGAGTATCCGCTGGCCCGTCATCTGGCCGCGCTGGACCTCCCGGTCACGGTCGTCTACGGAGGCGAGGACTCCATTGTGCCCACCGCCCAGAGCCGTGCCGTGGCCGAGGCGGCACGGGATGTGGTGGCCGTCGAGCTCGCGGGCGCCAATCACAACGACCGGGTCCTGCTGGACGGCGACGAGTTGCTGGACGCCATAGACCAGCTGGCCGAGAGGGCCGCCGCCGCGGAGGACGGCTAAAATCGGAGAGTTGCAAGCGGCGGCACCGGACGACGGGTGTCTGCCGCCTACTCATGCCCCGCCCTCGTAGCTCAGTGGATAGAGCACAGGTTTCCTAAACCTGGTGTCGCAAGTTCGATTCTTGCCGGGGGCGCACCATTTTTTCCGCACGACTCGCACCTTCGGGCCACCCAGAATCCGTCTACCCAAGCCGAAGCCGGAAGCGCACGCACGGGTTTTGATTTCCGGTCGTGCCGGCCTTGACTTGAAGGCAGGTCGGGCGGCCGGGCCACTAGTTGGAATGGGGTTCCGATTCTGCTGAAGGCAAAAGCGGGAAGGCGAAGCGTTCCCCTGACCTTCGCGGAGTTCCTCGAGCCCGAGTCAGTAGGGCGATCGAAGGTCGGTGAACATAGGGAAGTGCTTCAGGTTGCGCGTCCATAAGAGGGCATCGTGTTCGTAGGCAGTCGCCGCGATGATGAAGTCGATCGGGTCGACACCTGGATGGGAACGCAGGTAGCGGTTTGCCATGAGCCCGGCTCGTTCCGCGACTATGTCGTCGACGATCAGCCAGTCGAGAGCGTCGAGCAGCAGGCGGGTGGGGGGTTCGTCGGCGGGTCGCATTCCGGCCAGGACCTCCACCTTGGTGACGATCGAGCAGGTAAGTCGTTCTCCGTTCTCGACTGCTTCGCCGAGCGCTCGTCTGGCCGCGACGTTGCCGCGGAGGTGGTCGATCAGCACGGAAGTGTCGACGAGGATCGTCACCCCCGGGTCAACCGCTGAGCCATGCCGCGTCGGAGGCCGTCGACGTACTCCGCTCCGTCGGTATGGCGTTCGGTCCAGCTGCCGAAGCTCTGGCCGAGCGCGTCCAGCAGCTCGCGGTCGGTGGCCGTTCCGTAGGAACGATCAAGGGCGCGCCGTACGAGCTCGGCGAGCCCGAGGCCGCTACGGGCTGATTCATGACGCAGACGGTCGTACTGCTCGTCCGTCAGCGTGATCTGGGTCCGGTGGCTCATGGTGATGTAATCCTACATCACTCGAGGGACCCCGGCGCAGTCATCGTGACCAATAGAAGTGCTGCTCGGCCGGTATCCTGGACTCGGATAAGCGAACCGGTGCCGGCGTATTGATCGCAGGACCTGATCTCCTACCTGCAGTCGGGAAACCGGTCTACCGTCCCGTTTTGGTTGAGCGTCTCCGGGGGCCGGATCACCGGCATCGAGGAGCAGTTCGTTTCCTAGGTCGCTTAAAAATCCCAGCGTGTGGGAGAGCCGGTGAAGTTCTCCTGTTCCAACCCGAAGACCCTGGCCGGTTTGACCTTCACGCAGGCTTTGGCCTCGGGATCCAAAAAGTCGAGGGTGTAGCTGGTCCGGTATTTGGTGTTGATCCGGTTGAGGAAGATCGCCAGCAACGCCCGGTTGTCGACTATCTCGGCAGTTCCCTCGACGACCACCGGCTCCTGCGGGTTGTCGGTGGTTACCGTGCAGGCCGGGTTCTGCCTCAGGTTGAGGATCTTGCGCGACCGGCCGCTGCCGCTGAACCAGAATGCCCCTTGGTTCCAGGCTCCCCGGACCGGCATGACGTGGGGGTGGCCATCGGGCCGCACCGTGGCCACCCAGTAGTCGTGGCTGCGCATCAGCCGGCCCTCAGCCCAGGCCCAGGGCAGAAGGCCCCCGCCCTCTTCGGCACTCTTGATACCGTAGCCGGGCATGTACGGCCGGCTGCTGGTGTTGGGCTTGTCCGGTCGCGGGGCGGCGACCCCGGCCGGCCCCCAACCGCTGCCGGCTCCCGGTGGTGTCCATCCGCCGCCCTGACCTACCATGGCCGAAGCCTAGCGGTGATCGGGTTCTTCCGCCGGGCGTGGCCCCTCATTCGATCCTCCCGGCCTGGAGCCTAGGAGGCGACCCGCAGTTCTCCCCGCATGCCTAGCTCCGCATGGTACTGGCAGAAGAAGGTCACTGCGCCGGATTCCGGGAACGTAACCTCTACGACTTCCCGGCCGCCCTCCCGGAGGTCCTGCGATATGTCCTGGCCGGTGACCGAGAAGTTGTGGATGTTTCCGCCTTCGTTGAAGAGGTTCAGAGTTAGCTCCTGGCCCGCGGTGCCGATGATAATGGTCGGCTCGAAGTAGTTGTCGTCCAACTCCAACTCCAGCTCTTCCAGGTCGGAAACGTCGTCCTCCTCGTGGAAGTTGGCCTCCGA
>DATLGP010000515.1:0-14377 GCA_035540395.1 Actinomycetota bacterium | reverse complement strand
GAGCGGCCTTGCGCCGCTCGGGGGAGGACGACGAACCAGCCTGGCGGCTGTGAGCAGCTTGCCGGCGAGAATAACGTTTACCAGGTGGGCGAGGCGGGCCAGGTGGAACTCCGCCACGAAGGAGACACCCTGGATCTGGTTGAGGTACGGCCAGCCGAAGGATGGAGCCACTCGGTCGACGACCGCGATGACCGCGACGAGGTTGAGGTGACATTTTCCCGGGAGGGACGAGAGATTGAGTTCGAGGCCGAGATAGACGACGGGCGCCTGGACGTCGAGATCTGCGACTGAGTCACCCGCCGGCGGCCGGGCGACCTCGTTTCTCGTACGGGTCACGGCTCTCAACAATGATCCTCACCCGCTTCCGGCGCTTTGCGTCCCGGGTTCAGCTCACAGGTCCAGCGACATCTGTTCGGCTTGCGGCCCGGCCGGCGGATTCGCCCGGGGCGGGCCGGCCGGTTTGGAGCGGCGATGGCCCGCCCCCGCGGGACCGTGCCTGTCACGCAGCCCATAGACCGCCTTTTGGATCGGCTCGGCCACCGATCTCGGCGCATTGCTGCCCCGATACATCTTCAGGTAGGGCGGCATCAGCTCGGGGTACTCCTTTTCCAGCCACGGCAGGAACTGCTCCTTCACTCCGGGCCGCAGGTGAAGGAGCAGCGGGGTTATGTGCGTGGCGCCGGCCTCGGCGGCCGCTTTCACCGTGGCTGCCAGCTGCTCCGGCGAGTCCGAGATCCCGGGAAGGATCGGGGCCATGAGGATCCCGCAGGGCACCCCTGCCCGGTTGAGCCTGCTCAGGACCTCCAGGCGCTTTAGCGGATGGGGAGTGCCCGGCTCGGTCTTCCTCCACACCTGCTCATCGACGGTACCGACCGAAAAGCTGGTGGAGACATCGGTCACCGAAGCCCCCTCCACCAACAGATCCAGGTCCCGCTGGATGAGCGTGGACTTGGTTAGGATCGAGTACGGGTTCCGGTTGGCGTTCAACTCTCGTAGGATCCCGTCCATCAGACGGTACCTGCCCTCGGCCCGCTGGTAGTTGTCGGTGTTGGTGCCCATGGCAATGTGCTCGCCGGGCCAGGAGGGTTTCCGCAGTTCGCGTCGCAGTAGTTCCACCGCGTTGACCTTGACGACGATCTTGGTCTCGAAGTCGACTCCGGCGTTCAGGTCAAGATAGGTGTGGGTGGGCCGGGCAAAGCAATAAACGCACGCGTGGGAGCATCCCCGGTAAGGATTGATCGTCCAGTTGAAGCCCATGGTGTTCGGCTTGACGTGGTTGATGATGCTTTTGGCCCGGACCTCGTAGAAGGTCATGCCCTTGAACTCCGGAGTGTGAAAGCGGCGCACCAGCGCCTCCTCTCCGAACAGGGGCAGTCTGGCGGTCTCGCCCGGCGGTTCCAGAAGCTGGTTGTCCCACCTCATCCGAATAGAATAGAACGTATGTACGACTCGGGCTCGGCTCGAGTTATTTGCGAGCGTGAGGGCGGGCTGCCCCTCCCGGAGACCGGCTGTCGACGAGGGTCGCCGGCCCGTGCTCGACCAGGAACCCTAGCGGGACGGCTCTTCCGGGTGGGAGCGGATCGGCACGCGGGCACGAAAGCTGGCGAACGCCTGCTCGTAGCGCGGGCAGTCGATGGACGGTTCGACGATCTCCTCCACATCGTCGGACGGCGTCTCCACGGGTATTCCGAGGCCCAGACACGCGAGGCGGGCCGCGCCCCGAGCGGAGGCTTCCGGTCGGGCGGTCACCGCCAGAGGAAGTCCCAGCACGTCGGCGAGCAGCCCTCGCCATACCGGGTGGCGGGTCCCGCCCCCCACCAGCCGGGCCTTCGTAACCTCGTGACCGGCGGAGCGGAGCGCCTCTACCGCTTCTCGGATGGCGAAGGCGACACCCTCCAGGACCGATCGGACCAGATGTGCCCGGGTGTGCTCCAAACCTAGGCCGAGCCAGCCTCCCCGCAGGTCAGGGTCGACGTAGGGGGTGCGCTCTCCCGACAAATGGGGCACGAAGGTGAGTCCGGCCGCCCCCGGCGGCGCCTGGGCGGAAAGGGCGTAGGCCTCGTCCCAGGTCACGCCGAGCCAGCGCCAGGCCCGCTCGAACGCCAGCCCGGCGTTCTGCACCGCTCCCATCGCGTACCACGAGCCGGGCAGCACACCCCGGTACAGGTGGGTTCGGCCGGAACCGTCGACCATTGGGGAGCTTAGTGCGGCCACTACCTGCGCTCCGGTGCCGACCGAGATCTGCACGGTGCCCGGTGGGAGCGGAGCGTTCCCCCACAGGGCGCAGGCGGTGTCGGCACCGCCGTGGACTACCGGAAGGCCGGGTTCGAGTTCGCTCCACGACCGCGCCTCCGGCACGATCTTTCCCGCAATGCCGGCGGACGGCCGCACGGGAGCCACAACCCGGCGTGGTATCCGGAGCACTTCGAACACCTCCTCGCACCAGCCGTCCCCGGGCAGGTCCCATAGCAGCGTGGCCGAGGCGTCGCTGGGCTCGGTGGCAGCCTCGCCGGTCAGCATAAGCCGCACCCAGTCCTTGGGCTGCAGAGCCCAGCTGGCCTGGTTCACTGCTTGCGGCTCGTGGTGCACGAGCCAGCCCAGCGTCGGCGCGGCCATGCCGGTCACCAGGGGGTTGGCGAGGCGAGCCCGCAGCTCGACAGGGGCCGCCTTGAGCTGTCCAGCCTGCTCGGAGGAGCGGGTGTCCGCCCACAGGACCGCCGGCCGGGTGGGCGTCCCATCCTCACGGCACAAGACAGCGCCGTGCATCTGTCCGGACAACCCGATCCCCGCCAGTGACGGGCTCCCGCAAAGCTCCAGACACTCGCTCAAGGCCCGACCGGCGGCGGCCAGCCAATCCTCGGGGGAGGCTTCTGCCCACCCCGCCCTGCGGGCAGAGACGCCGACCGGAACCGCTGCCCGGGCAACCATCTCGAGCCTATCGGGAGTAAAAGCCACCGCTTTGACTGATCCCGTCCCAAGGTCGACGGCCAGGACGGCCTCAGGCACGGAGCCTTTCATGCCGGCGTGATGCCCAGTCCCTTCTCCATGAACTCCCGGGCCGCGACCGCCAGGTCCATGCCGTCGTCCCAAAGGTTCCGCCACACCCCGAGAGTGTTTGACAGAAGCGGCGAAACCACCGCCGAAGAGAAACTCTCGAAGACTATCGGGCCGTCGTAGCCGGTCTTGGCGAGGGCTCCGAAGAGCCCGGGGAAGTCGACCGAACCGGTGCCCAGGTACCCCCGGTGGCTCTCCCCGACGTGAACGTACCCCAGCCGGTCGCCGCACCGAAGCACCGCATCGCGCATCGACGTTTCCTCGATGTTCATGTGGTAGGTGTCCAGGTGGACGTACACGTTGTCGAGCCCCACGTCCCCTATGAAGTCCAGGGTCTGCTCCGCCGTATTGAGCAGGTTGGTCTCGTAGCGGTTCACCGCCTCCAGCCCGATGGCCACACCTTTGGGCCGGGCCGCCTCGGCAAGACCGCGGATGGCGGAGACGGCGTTGGTGCGTCCCTCGGCCGAAGCGGGGGCGTCGTATTTGCCGAGATTGCTATAAAGCACTCCGATGAGGTGACGGGCTCCCACCGCCTCGGCGAAGTCAAGGGCAGAATGCAATCGTGCCTCGCCGCGGCGGACCGCCGCAGCGTCGGTGCTCGAGACGTCGGTTTCGGCGGAAAGCCCGAGCGAGCATGACGCGGCAACCCCATGCTCGTCCAGGGCCTTGCGCGTGGCTGCCGCATCCAAATCTTCCGGCTCTAGTATCGGGATCTCGATCAGCCGGTACCCCGCCTCGGCGCAACTGCGCACCGCCAAACGGCACTCCTCGACTGTCCACCCGCCCACCCAAACCATCGCGTGGGCACCGAGGATGCTCATTGCGCCCCCGCGTTGCCGTTCCCACCGGCGTCGTGCGCGCCGGTGATAAAGGCGACAAGGTCGCGTGCGGTCGTATCTTGCGTCCTCATACCGGTGGTTACCCTCCCCTGGCGCATGACCCACACGTGTTGCGAGATCCGCATGACCTGTTCGAAGTTGTGGCTGATGACCAGCACGGCAAGGCCATCGGACCGAAGCCGCTCGATGAGTTCCTCCACTCGGCCGGTCTCCCGAACCCCCAGCGCCGCGGTGGGCTCGTCCATGATGACGATCCGGCTTCCCCAGCCTGCCGCCCGCGCGATCGACACCGCCTGGCGCTGGCCTCCCGAAAGCCGGCGGACCCGGGCCCGTACCGTGGGGATGTGTACCTGCAGGCGGGCGAGCATCTCCTCCGCCTCGGTACGCATCACCGTCTTGTCGAGGAATTTGAGCGGCCCGACACCTTTGGTCCGTTCCCGGTTGAGGAACAGGTTCTCCCAGATCGTCAGATCCTCCACCAGGGCCAGGTCCTGGTACACGGTTTCAATGCCCGAGCGCCGCGAGTCCTCGGGGGAGGCGAACTCGGTCCGCTTGCCTTCGATGAGCACATCGCCGGAGTCGGGCTGGTAGACCCCGCAGACACATTTGATCAGGGTCGACTTGCCGGCGCCGTTGTCTCCGACGATTGCGGTGACCTCGCCCGCCCTCGCCTGGATTGACGCGTTGCGCAGGGCGACGACGTTCCCGAACGCTTTGGAGATGTCGACGACGTCGAGCGTGACCTGATAGCCGGAGGCCTCTGGAGGCTGGGGTGGGGGGTCGTTCAAGTCTGCCACCTGGTCAGCAGCGCCGAAAGGATTACCACTGATCCGACGGCGATCGGCTGGTAGAACTGCGACACGCCCAACAGCGTGAGGCCGTTGACCAGCGCGGTCAGCAGCACGGCACCCACCACCGGACCCACTACGGTGCCGCGTCCCCCGAACAGACTGACGCCTCCGAGGACGACCGCCGCCACCGAGCTCAGCAGGAGGGCGACTGCAGCCACCGGTTCCGCGGCGCCGACCCGGGCGGTGAGCATCACGCCGGCAATGCCGGCGAGGAAGCCCGAGATGGTGTAGGCCGCAATCTTCATGCGAGCCACATTGACGCCCATTGCCCGCGCCACCTCGGCGCTGCCCCCCGTTGCCAGCAGGTGAGTCCCGAATCGCATATGGAACAACGCCACGTGAGCGATGCCCGCGACGACGATTGCGACCACGATCATGTATCTCAAAGGCCCAATCGATCCGGCGGCCAGGTCGAGCAGGAACCGGGTCTGGACCTGCACCGGCCTTCCGTCCGAGAGCACCAGGGCGGCTCCGGACGCCACGCTCAGCATCCCGAGTGTGACGACGAAGTCGGTGATCTTGCCCTTGGCGATGATGATCCCATTGATCAGGCCGGCGAGCAGACCGGCGAGCAGGCCGATGCCCACGGCTGCGGCGATGCCCCACGCGTTGGCGAAGGCATAGCCGAGCACGACGCTGGCGAGGGTCACCATAGAGCCGATCGACAGGTCGATTCCCGAGGTGACGATGACGTAGGTCTGCCCCACCGTCACGACTATGAGGATGGCACTGGCCACCAGAATGGCGTCGATGTTGCCGGCGGTAAGAAAGACGTCGGACAGCGTGCCGAAAACGACGACCAGCACAACGAGCGCCACGACAACTGCCCAGTTTGCCCAGAACGACGGATCGCGCAGGCGCTCGAGAGGCCCCCGGCCGGGGGTAGCCGGCGCGGCGGCCTCGCCCTCAGGCTCCGGCGAGGCGGTAGCCGCGTCCGGAGGGGGGGCTTGCTGGGTCACTCGATAAGCTCGGCGAACGGGTTGTCGTACTCTTCCACGGGCCGCGGGAAGTTTTCGAGGGCGGTCTCCACGTTCTCCGAGGTCACCACCTGGACGGGGGCGTCAACATTGCGTGGTAGTTCGCCGGCCTGGACCGCGGCGACACAGGCTTCCAATCCCATCTCCCCGATGGTGAAGGGGTACTGCGAAACCGTGGCGTGCAGCGAGCCGTCTTCGACCGCGTTGAGGGCATCCTCGATCCCGTCTACCCCAATGACCGTCACGTCCGTCCGGTTTTCGTTCCTCAGTGCCTGCACGATGCCGAGCGCCATCACGTCGTTGGCAGCGAAGAACCCCTGGAGGTCCGGGTTGCCGCGCAGGATGTCGGTTGCGACCGTTAACGCTCGTTCCCGGTCCCAGTCGCCCGCCGCCGTCTGCACAATCTCCAGCTCGGGATCCGCCTCAGCGGTGAAGCCGTCGAGTCGGGCGGCGCTGGTGGCGTCTCCGGTAATGCCGCCGACCAGGGCAACCTGACCACTGCCGATGGCGTTCTTCATCTCAAGGGCCCCCTGCCCTCCGGCCGCCACGTTATCCGTCCCGATGTAGGTCTGGATCTCCAGTCCGGCCTGGCCGGCGGCATCCTCTCCGAGGGGGGAGTCGATGTTGACAATCGGTGTCCCCCGTTGGCTGATGGGGAGGAGCGGCTGGATCAGGTTGGTCTGGCTGATGGGGTTCACGACGAAGCAGTCATAGCCGCGGCCGGCCATCGCCTCCAGTCTTGCCACCTGGCCGGCGGTGTCACCGATGCCGGCCGCCGCCTGGATTTGAACCGCCACTCCGAGTTCTTCCGCCTTCGCCTCGATGCCGTCTCTCATAGCACCGAAGAAGGGATTGTCCAGGCCTTTGATGACCACGCCGATGCTGATCTCGGCGTCGGGATCCGCCGGGCCCCGCTGGCAGGCGAGCGGGAGCAGCATCAAGGCGGCCGCGACGACTGCCAAACTCCTCCGAACACCGATTCTCATGTGTCCACCACCGCCTCGCCTGCGCTGCCTTAGCGCGTGCGGTGCAAGCATGACATTCCAACCTGCCAGGTGTCTAGAATCTTCGCGTTCCGAGACAATTTTTTTGGCGACCGCCGTTCCAGGACCGGCAGGTCAGGGTATGCAGCCCCAGGTTAGTCAGGGTATGCAGCCCCAGGTTACGGGCCCCATCGGCGCGGGTGAGGGCGGGTCTTGGCCCGGGCGCCGGCGGTGTTCTTACCTTTAGCCGGTTCTGACGCCCTCGATCAACTCGTCCTGCTGCCCAGGTCCCTCGACGCGACCTTCAACTTCGGGGCAAGTTGAGCCAGGACCTCGAAGTCATCGTCCTGGCTCCACACCACGAGGTCGTGCGCCAACGCGGTGGCGGCGACGATCGCATCCATCGCGCCCGCCCGGCGGCGCTGGGTTCTGGCCGCGTCCAGCAACGCGGCCAGCTGGTAGGCGACCGGTTCGTCGTAGGGGAGCGGAATGAAGCGACGGGCACGCTCGAGGGTCTCGGTTCGCAGCCGGCGCAGGTCATCGTCCCGGGCACGATGGACCCCGAGACTCAGCTCGGTGAGCGTTGCCACCGAAATCCGTGCTTCACCTGGAGGCGGCTCTCCCAACGGCCGCCGTTGTTCGGCCGCGATGAACACGCTGGTGTCGGCCAGGTACCCGGTCAAAACATGTCGTCGGTCGTGAGTCCGGCGTCGAAGTCTTCGCCTCGAGAGTCAACTCCCAATTCCGCCGCGAGCGCACTGATCTGACCCAAGTCGTTCAGGAGCCGGTCGCTGGTCCGCCGTTCGTTGCGCTCAGCCCGCGGCACTATGTCGGCCACCGGACGGCCATGCACGGTAAGCACCACCCGTTCGCCGCTTTGGATCGCGCCGATCACCCGAGCGGTGTTGTTGCGAAGCTCCCGCACCGATACATCCATGTGGCACAGTGTAGCACGGAGGATCCTGTCACCCGCGACGAGTATCGTCTGTCCCGTTATGACCGTCCGTATCGCCGATCTGCCCGCCTCCGAGCGCCCCCGGGAGCGGCTTGCCCGTCTGGGTCCCGGCGGGCTAAGCGACCAGGAACTCCTGGCGCTGGTGATCCGCTCCGGCAGCCGGGGCGCAAGCGCCACGGACGTCGGGACCGAGTTGCTGGGGGCCTGGGGGTCGTTGAACCGCCTTTCGGTCGCCGGGATGGACGATCTTGATGCCGTCCTTAGCCTGGGCGAAGCGAAGGCAGCCGGGCTGGTCGCCGCCTTTGAGCTGGGGCGGCGGGCCGCCTTCGGGCCGGCCCCGGCGACGATTTCAGGCCCCGGGGACCTGGCCGCTCTGGTCCAGCCGCTGCTGGCGGGGCGCCCGCAGGAGGAGGTGGTGCTCGTGGTGTCCAACAACGCCAACCGGGTGCTGCGCACCATGCCGGTCACCCGGGGCGGCACCGATCGATGCCTGCTGGTCGTCCGGGACGTGATCTCGGCGGTGCTGCGGTGCGGAGGGTCGGGATTTGCCGTCGCTCACAACCACCCTTCGGGGGACCCCACGCCCAGCGCCGAAGATCGGGCCGTCACCCGGCGCCTCCAGGAGGCGGCCGGGACGGTGGGGCTGCGGTTCCTGGACCACATCGTGGTCGCAGGAAGCGAGCACCGAAGCGCAAGTTGGTGACGGCGCACTGCCACCGCCCGGGGGCGCAGGCCGCCGGGCGGGCACTCAGCTCAGGTCCGGGCGGCAGGTTGGAACAGCTCGATCAGGTTGCCGGCCGGGTCCTGCGCCAGGATCTGTGAACCTCCGGGCCCCGTTACGACGTGGTTTCGGAATCGTACGCCCGCCTTCAGGAGTCGTTCGACATCGCCCTCGAGGTCATCGGTGACGAAGTGGATCCGGTTCCAGCCTCCCGGCCCGGGCCGGGCACCGTCGACCATGGGGCGCCCGGCCGAGCTGCGCGGCCCGCTCAACAGCAGCCTCAGGTTGCCGCGGGTGACATCGGCGAACGCCGGCAGGGCACTCGTGAGCACCGTGAACCCGAAGTGAGTGGTGTAGAAGTCTACGGCGTCGGCGACGTCGTCGACCATGTAGCGTACGTTGGTCGTGTCTTCAGTGAGCATGGGCGATACCTCCTTCGCTGGCTGACAGACGGCGGATCAGGTGGCCGACACGGGTCTGCAGGTCCTCGGCGGTCCGTTCGAACGCCGGATAGGTCTCGTCGTCGGTGGCACCCTCGGCGGCGGGATCGGGGGTGCTCCAGTGCGCGTGGGCCGGCCGTCCGGGGAACTGGGGGCAGACCTCCCGGACCCGGTCACAAAGCGTGATCACGTGGTCGAAGCGAGTTCCGGCAAAACGGTCGAGGTGTTTGACGGTCTGCCCGGAGATGTCGATGCCGAGCTCGGCCATCACCCGTACCGCATTCGGGTGCAGCGCCTTGGGGTGACTCCCGGCGCTGCGGGCCTGGATGGTGTGGTCGGACCGGTGCTCGAGCAGCGCCTCCGCCATCTGGGAGCGGGCGCTGTTGCCGGTGCACAGGAACAGCACCCGCGGTTGCGGACGCGATCCCCGCGCCGACGATGGGGCTTCTGCCAGCCCCAGCCCGGGTTGGAGCGCAGAGCCCACCGCGCGAAACAGTTCACCGCAGCGGTCCAGGTCCGCCCGGTAGTACATGTCTCGTCCGTCGAAAGAGCTGCGCCGCGACGACACCAGGCCGGCATCCCGCAGTTCCCGCAGGTGATAGGAAACCAGGTTCTGCGGCTCGCCGACGAGCTCGGTCAGCTCGCTCACCCGCCGGTCGCTGCGGGCCAGCTCAGACATGAGGCACCAGCGACGGGCATCTGCTAGTAGCTGGAGGAACTGCTGCGGGGAGACCTCGGGTGGCGTGGCCATCCGGTCGATATTACATCAAATCCGATTGATGTAGTGCCCCGGCATTGAACTTGAGATGAAGGGGTACCCTTGAACCACGATGCCCTTCATCCTTGCCCTGCTGTTCGTAGTGGTCCCGATCCTGGAGATCGCGGTCCTGATCCAGGTAGGCCAGGTGATTGGGACCGGTCCCACCATCCTGCTGCTGGTCGCGATGAGCTTGCTGGGCGCGGTGCTGGCCAAGCGGGAGGGCATGGCGGTCTGGAAGCGCTTCCGGCTGGCGCTTACCCGGGGCGACGTTCCTTCCAAGGAGATCGTCGACGGGGTCCTGGTGCTGTTCGGCGCCGCCCTGCTGCTCACTCCGGGGTTTCTGACCGACTTTTTGGGTCTCGCCCTGCTCCTCCCGGTCACCCGGGCGGCGGTCCGGCGCTCCCTGATGAAGGGTGGCACCTGGCTGGTCGCCAAGCGTTTTCCCATCCTGGTGCCGCTGGGAATGGTGCGGAGCCGCTCCAAGAAGGTGAAGGCACGAACGGTGCACGTCGAACCGGTGGAACCGGGCGACGGCCAGTGGAAGAGCCCCGACGATTCGGAGCGGACAACCGGCTACTGAGCCCCGGTTCCAGGCACACCGGCCGCAAGCATCGGATACTAGACGGGTGAACCAGCCTGAAGACATCTTTGTCAGCCCGCAGACTCTCGCCCGCATGCGCGAGGAGCTGGAGCAGCTGACCGGACCCGGCCGTGAGGAAATGTCCGTGCGCCTGCTGCGGGCGCGCGAGCTGGGCGACCTGAAGGAGAACGCCGAGTACCACGCGGCAAAGGACGCCCAGGGCCTGATGGAGGCCCGCATCCGCCAGCTCGAGTACACCATCGACCGGGCGGTCGTCCGTGAGGTCTCCGAAAGCGCCGACGAGGTGGGGCCCGGGCTGATAGTCACCGTGAAGGACCAGTACGGCACCGAGGACTACCTGATTGCCGACTCGATGGAGGAGAAGGTCGAGGGGGCGTCCACGGTAACCCCGAGCTCGCCGATGGGCCGGGCGCTGGCCGGCAAGAAGCTCGGCGAGAAGGCCACCGTGGAGGCGCCGCGGGGCAGCTTTTCGGTTGAGGTAGTGGGGCTCAGGCCCCTTTAGTGGGCCTTTCGAAAGGCGCCTTGCGCAAGACGGGAAAGGTCGCCGGCTTCACCGCACTCGGGATAGTCGTGCTGTTGGTGGGTGAAGCAATCTACGCGCTGACCCGTGACTACCCGCTGCAGGACCCCGAGCAACCGGTGCAGGGCAGCTTCGGCGACCCGGCTCTTCCCACGCTGCGCTTCGTGGTCCTGGGCGACAGCACTTCGGTGGGGGTGGGGACCACTCCGGAGAACTCGTATCCCTGGCTGCTCGCCACCTGGTTGAGCGACGCCTATCACGTTGAGCTGCAGGTGGTAGGCATCGGTGGCGCGACCACGGCAGACCTGGCCGACATGCAGGTGGAGCAGGCGCTTGCGCTGGAACCGGACCTGGTTCTGGTGGAGATCGGGGCCAACGACACCACGCACGGGACCCCGCTCCGCCGGGTCGAGAGCAAGATCGCCGAGGCCCTGGACCGGCTCCGGGAGAGCGGGGCCGCCCTGGTGGTGGCCGGGCCCCCGAACATGGGGACCTCGCCGGTGATGCCGCAGCCGCTTCGAATGATCTCGGGATGGCGGGGGGCCGCGGTGGGGCGCCGGATTGAAGAGCAGGCCCGCAAACGTGACATTCCCTACATCGACCTGGCGGGCGGAACCCGGGATGAGTTCGTGAATGACCCCGAGAAGTACTACAGCACCGACTGGTTCCATCCCGGTGCCGGGGGCTACCGGCTGTGGGCCGAGGTCATGTACCCCACCGTCCGCAAGGCGGCGGACAGCCTGGGCTAAACCTGCTTCATCACCAGATGGTCGTGCTCCAGGGTAGTGTCAAGGAGACCCTCGCCCACGTCGGCCGCTACGAAAAGGATCATCCCCTCGTGCAAAACAACCTCATCGCCTTCCTCCGGTGCGTCCGTAAAGCCGGTTTGGATCTCGCCCTTACGCCGAAACACCCGGATCTTCACCGCCGGGTTGAACCGGGCGGCGGCGTCATAAGCCCTCTCCAGAACCTCGGTAGCTGTTTCGCTGATCTCCATGGCTCAACCTCCTGCGGTTCATTATCGACGAGGCCGGCATGAAGACGGTAGGGATCACCGGGCCGTCCGGGTCGGGCAAGAGCACTCTGTGGCGGGCAATATCCGGGTTGAAGCCCGTGGGGGATGTGGCAACGGTTGCCGTCCCCGACCCCCGGCTGGACAAGCTGTCGGAGTTGCACGCCTCCAAGAGCACGGTGCACGCCCAGGTGGAGGTGGTGGACGTCCACGCGACCGCCCGCACCACCGCGGCGGCCAGCGCCCGCCTGAGGAATATGGACGCCCTGCTGGTGGTCATCCCCGGCTTCGGGGGCCAGGATGGGGCGGCGGCGGTGGGGCGATGAAGGACGAGTTGCTGCTGGCCGACATGGGACCCTTCGAAAACCGGCTGGCGAAGGCAAGACGGGACCCGTCGGCCAAGGCGGAGATACCGGTGCTGCAGGCAGCGCTGGACCACCTGAACGAGGGCAGCTTTTTGAGCAGCAGGCAGTGGGAAAAGGAGGAGCTCTTCTTCTTCCTGGCCCTGGCGCCGGTGACGCTGAAGCCGATCATCCTGGTCTACAACGTCGACGAGGACGCCCTGGAGCAAACCGTCGAGGCCGAGGGGTTCACCAGCATCTCGGTGTCCGCCCTGCTCGAGGCCGAGGTCGCAGGAATGAGCACCGAAGAAGCCAAGGACCTGCTGAGTGCCTACGGCGTTGACGAGCCGGTGATGGGCCGGGTGATCCAACAGGTCTACCGCTCCCTGGACCTCATCACCTTCTTCACCACCGGAGAGGACGAGTCACGTGCCTGGGAGGTAAAGCGGGGAGCCACGGCCCCCGAGGCCGCAGGCGCCATCCACACCGATATTCAGCGGGGATTCATCCGGGCCGAGGTCATCTCCTACGAAGAGCTGGTCGCCGCCGGCCACTGGGACAAGGCCAAGGCGGCGGCCAAGATCCGGGTTGAGGGCAAGGACTACGTGTTCAAAGAAGGCGACTGCACCCACTTCCGGTTCAACGTTTAGGGGCGGCCTACAGCTCGTCGACCTTGGCTGCCATGATGAAGTCGTTCTCGGTAAGGCCGCCGGCGGCATGGGTGGTGAGGGTCAGCCTAAGCATTCCCCAACCGACTTCGAAGTCGGGATGGTGGCCCTCCTCCTCGGCCAGCAAAGCTGTTTTCGTGGCCAGCCCGAAGGCGTCCCTGAAGTTTTTGAGCTTGAACTTGCGTACCAGCCTGTCGGAGTGAAGAACCCAGTCCGAGTTGAGCTTGCGGTGCAGCTCGGCGGCGGCGTCCGGGCCGAGCGCGGGAGTCCCCGAGTGGCAGGCTTCGCATTTGCGGGATGCAAGATCGCTCACGGCTGACCTCCTTTTGGATTGTGCGTCAAAACCGGGCAAAGGTTTGCCGAGTCCGAGGAAACGGGAAACGTTGCTCCATACTAGCCATCCCCCCCGAGGTTCATCTTCGAGCTTTCGCGTGGGATCCCGCCAAGGAAACTACTTCGCCTATCCCGGAGGTCCACATAGTGAAGACCGCCAGCCACGCAGCCGCGCTTGTACTTGTCGTGCTCCTACTCGGGGCCTGCGTGCGGGACGACCCCCGGCTGAACAGTCCCAGTCCCACCCCGTCCAGCGAGATTTCGGTGGAGATCGTCGCGCCGGAGGAGGGCGAGCAGATCGGAGGCAACGTGGTGGAGCTGGAGGCGCTGGCCGATGGCATCGAGATCACCGAGCCGGACGGCGATATCTCCGGGACCACCGGCCACTTTCACGTCTACATCGACCGGGATCCGGTGGCCGCTGGAGAGACCATCTCCGACCGTTCTGACATAGTTCCCTTCAGCGCCGACCGGGTAAAGATTCCGGGCCTTGGCGTGGGGAGGCACCGGTTCACCCTGGTCCTCTCCGACGGAGCCGGGACGCGCCTCGGCAGAGCGGCGGATGCGGTTGAGGTGGAGGTGACCGGTCCCTCCATCACCTCATCTGCTCCCGAAGACGCCCCCATGGCCACCGGCTTCACCCTCAGCACTACCGCCGAAGGCGTGGAGATCGGCTCCGGCGAAGAAGGCACCAGGCACCTGGACCTGATCATCAACCCAGCCCAGGATCCCGAGGCCGACGGCCGGCCCCTCCCGTCGGACGCTTCCCACATCCACACCACCGGCACCACCCATCAGGTGACCGGGCTTCGGGCGGGACAGCACACCATCTGGGTCGTGCTGACCGACGAGAACCACGTGCCCGTCAGCCCCCTGGTCGCCGACAGGGTGGTTGTGAACATCCGCTAGGGCTCCGCAACGCCGTAATCGAACATTTGTTTCGCGACCCCGGGTGAATTTACGCCGGCCTGTCATAGCCCCTCGCTAGCATGGGGGCATGGCCGAAGATCAGATGTGGGAAGGTCAGATGTGGGTGGAGGCGTGGAGCCCGGAGTACGGCTCCTCCTCAGAGGTGGACGGCGGCCTTGCGTCATCCGACGAGGAGGTCGATCCGTTTGTCGAGACCACCGACTGGCGGGCAATAGTCCCGAGCCCCTCCGGCCACCCGGCGGCAGCATTCATCGATGGGGTGGACCGGGTGGACGCCAGGGCATTCTTCGGTGGCGGAGCGGCCACCTCGCCCGGGTTGTTCGGGTCGGTTGCGGCGGGGGCGGTCGTGGTGGACGGCGGCCGGGCCCGGTTCGAGACGTGCGAAGTGCAGC
>DATLGP010000514.1:0-2094 GCA_035540395.1 Actinomycetota bacterium | reverse complement strand
GCGTAGACCTGGTCCTGCTGGACACCCCCGACGAGGTCGCCCGGGACTGGGCCCGCCCCGCCGTCGAAGCCGGCGCTATCGTCGTGGACAACTCCGCTGCCTGGCGCAGCGACCCCGAGGTTCCGCTGGTCGTCCCCGAGGCAAACCCGGAGGCGGTCGACCGCCACAAGGGCATCATCGCCAATCCCAACTGCGCCACCATAGGCGTGGTGGTTCCGGTTGCCCCCCTGCACAAGGTCTACGGCCTGGAGCGGCTGATCGTATCCACCTACCAGTCCACCTCGGGAGCCGGCCGCGGGGGAGTGGAGGAGCTTGCCGAGCAGTCGCAGAAGCTGGTGGATCAGATGGAGGCCCTGTCCGAGGGGTCGCTCGCCGGCGTCGGACCGAAGCCGGATGTGTTTGCCGCATCCATCGGGTTCAACATCCTGCCGCAGATCGGCAGCATCAAGGAGGACGGCTCCACCTCGGAGGAGTTGAAGATGCTGACCGAGACCCGCAAGATCCTCTCGCTGCCCGAGGTCCAGGTCGTGACCACCTGCGTGCGGGTCCCCACCGCCGTGGGCCACGGCGCCGCGGTCCACGCCCGCTTCTCGGAACCGATCGACATCGACGAGGTCCAGGGCATCCTGCGCCACGCTCCGGGGGTCACCGTCACCGACCTTCCCCATGCCCACCAGTCGGCGGGGACCGATCCCTGCTACGTCGGCCGGGTGCGCCGGGACCCCTTCGACCCCAACGCCCTGAGCTTTTTCACCGTGTCCGACAACCTGCGCAAGGGTGCGGCGCTCAACGCCGTGCAGATAGCGGAGATCCTGCTTCCGGGCTGAGCGCCGCACCGGAGCAGGGCGCCATGGGTTGCACCTTCTGCGGCATCGTGGACGGCTCGACCCCGGCTCACGTCGTTTGGGAAGGCGAGCACGCTCTGGCCTTTCTCGACACCCGGCCGGTGTTCCCCGGCCACACCCTGGTGGTGCCCAGGACCCACGTCGAAACCCTGCCGGAGCTGGCCGACGACCTGCTGGCCCCGCTGTTTTCGGCGGTCCGCCTGCTTTCCGCGGCGATGCCGGCTGCGATGCAGGCACATGGTACCTTTGTGGCGGTCAACAACAAGGTCAGTCAGAGCGTGCCGCATCTGCACGTCCACGTGATCCCCCGCAGGTTCAAGGACGGGCTGAGGGGGTTCTTTTGGCCTCGCCAGAAGTACGACGACGAGGCCCATGCGGCCGAGGTGGCCGAGGTTGTCCGCCGGGCGGTCGGTGAGGTGGGCGAACAGGCCTTAAGATAGGGCGGCTACGGGATGTAGCGCAGCTTGGTAGCGCGCCTCGTTCGGGACGAGGAGGTCGTGGGTTCAAATCCCGCCATCCCGACCAAACGACTGACGCGACGACGGTCAGCGTAGGAAAAGCTATGACCGGTCGCGGCAGGCGTCAGGTCCGGTCCCCGCCGGAATAGACCGGCAGAGCACTCGAGGCCAGCTTCACGTTCACGCTGGTGCCCCGCGGGATGTCGACGTCGCCCGGCTGCAGCATATGCAGCAGGCCGCCCTCGTTCAGCTGGACGCAGTACACGTTCTCGTTGCCCCGGAAGTGCCGCCTGACCACGGTGCCCGGGCAACCTTCTTGGTGCATCACCACGTCCTCGGGCCTGACCAGCGCTTCGGCCAGGCAGCCTTCCGTCAGCTCGGCGGCCTCCACCTGACCCAGGGCGGTGTGCAGGACCCCGTCGGTGACCTTGCCGGCCAGCAGATCGCCCCTACCGATGAACGCCGCCACCCAGGCGTCCCCCGGGTGCCGCCAGACCTCTGACGGGGTGCCGGACTGGCGCACCCGGCCGCCGTTCATGACCACCACCTTGTCGGAGACGATCAGGCCTTCGTCGTGGTCGTGGGTGACCCACAGCGCGGCCGCCCCGGATGCCCGGATGATGGCTAGGATCTCATGGCGGACCTGTCGCCTCAACTGGGGATCAAGGTTGCTCAGGGGTTCGTCGAGCAGCAGGAGCGAAGGCCCCGGTGCCAGGGCCCTCGCCAGGGCTGCCCGCTGCTGCTGGCCCCCCGACAACTCGTTGGGCATGCGGTCGACCATCGACCCCAGG
>DATLGP010000513.1:0-2386 GCA_035540395.1 Actinomycetota bacterium | reverse complement strand
ATGCTCGGCAGGGCGGGGATCCTGCTCGGTTCGATGGGCTTCATCTCCGCCGCCGCTCTGGCGCTCTACCGGCCGAGCGCCCGGCTGTGGCTCGCCGGGCTGATCTCTGCGGTCACCCCGATGGTCCTGGTGACCGCAGCCTCACTTTCGAGCAGCGGTGTGGAGATTGCCGCGGCGATCTGCCTGTTCGCGTGCCTGCTTCGACTGGTCCGCCCGGACGCCGAGCCGGCCCCCCGGTGGGTGTGGGTCATGGCCGGCCTCGGGGCGGCGGCTGTCGCGGTGGCCAGGGATCCCGGACCTATGTGGGTGGCGCTGCACGTCGGGCTCATCGCGATCCTTGTCGGTTGGCAGCGGTTACGAACCGTTTGGTCGCAAGGTGGGAGGCCGGCCTGGGTGGGAGGGGCACTGGCTCTAGTCGCCCTCGTAGTGGCGTTGGGGTGGCGCGCCGGCGCAGGGGTGAACGTGGATGTGTCGGCTCTGCAGCTTCCCGCTCTCGGCCTGGGTGAAGTCGGTGGGCTGGTTCGCCAGGTGGTGGGGGTTTTCGGCCCCCTCGATACGTTGATGCCGGATATCGCCTATCGGATCTGGGCGGCAATGGCATTGTTCTTGCTGGTGGCGGCCTTGTGGAGCGGGTCGGCTCGCCAGCGGATTGCCCTGCTCACCGCCATCGCGGCAACCGGGGCGGTGTTCGCGGCGCTGGAAGCGGCACACAACATCTACGGATTCAGTGCTCAAGCCAGGCACGTCATGCCGGCAGCGGTCTGTGTCCCGCTGCTGGCGGGAGAGGTGCTCGCGGCCGGAAAGCGGCCGCGCTGGATTCCTGCCCGGGTCGTCATGCCTGCACTAGCCGGTCTGGCGGGTATCGTTCACCTGGCGGCCTGGCATACGCTCGGCAGGCGGTTCGCAGTGGGACTCGACGGTCCCGCGATGTTTGTGTCCGACCCGGTCTGGTCACCCCCCGGCGGGTGGATCAGCTGGATGGTGGTGATGTCGCTGGCTTGCCTGGTGTTGATCCTGCCTTTCCTGTGGGCGACCGAGGATTAGGACGCTTAGATGGGCCGCTGATCCTGCTCGTGCTCGTCGACCGTCAGAACCCGGACGGCAAGCGGCTCGCGCCTTCCCTTGAGATCGAGGTCCCGGGTCGTCAGCCCCGACACGTCCAGTTGTGCAGCAGCGGCCGCCTCCTCACTTACCAGCACTTCGCCGGCCCCGGCCAGCGAGGCGAGCCGGGCGGTTGCGTTCATCGGGTCGCCCAAGGCGGTGATGTCGGTGACCCCCTCGTCGGAGCCGACGACTCCCACGAATACGGTGCCGGTGTGCACGCCGGCGCCCACCGGCAGCCACGGGCCCTCGGGGTTGGAGTGGCCCGTGGCCTCCAACAGGCCGCGGGCGGCGGCAATCGCCTGCGACGCATGGTTTTGTCCGGCGTAACCGGCGACGAACAGGCCGATCACCTCGTCCCCGACAAACCGGTCGATCAGGGCGTTGTGCCGGACTAGAACCCGGGTGGCCGCCTGGTAGAAGCGGTTGAGCGCCGCGGCGAACTCCGTCGGGCCGATGTCCTCGGCCAGGGCCGTCGAACCCCGGATGTCGGCAAACAGCATGCTGATCTGGACCTCGGCTCCGCCGACCGGCGTCTTGGCAAGACAATCACTGCAGAAGTTGGGGTTCTTGCCCGACGGCTGTTTGCCGGCCAGCCTGCCGACCCAGGCCCCCGGTCCGGCAAAAGGCGCATTGCACAGCTTGCAGCGAGGGTCCTTGGGCAAGAGGCCGTAGAAGCGCCGCCCCCGCCGCAGCCCCGGGTGCTCGCCGCTCAGGACGGCCTTCCAGTACCTTTCGACCTCTTCGGCCGTCAGGTGGGCGTTCAGGTGCCTAATCTCCGCCCTTCGGTCCGCAAGGGCGCCGGCGACCAGCAGCGCGGTGCCGCCCCAGATCAGTGTCAGGATGTTTTGCTGCTGGGTGTGGCCGAACAGGTGGATCAGTATCGAAACCGTGCCAAGGCCCCCCAGGATCACGCCGGCGAGGTGGTGGTGGCGCCGGTACCCCCGGATGAGCAGTGCAAGGTTGAGGGGGGCGAAAACCCACAGCGCCTGGTGGATCACCGCGCTGACCACCGATAGCCCGGCAGCTGCGAAAACCGGGGCGATCACCGGCGACGCGCCGCAGAAGACGAACGACGGTGCGGTGGCCGACCGGGTCAGGTTGGTTGTCTTTGAAGCCATCCCGCCCCCCCTACGCCGGATATTAGATCCTTCAGTAAGTATCCATCGCTGCCGCGCTGGTTCAAAGCCCGTGGGTAGGAAGGCACCCGAACGGGCCATTGTCCGCTTGCGAGAGGTCGCCCGGCATCCTGACCGAACGCCGCCCAGCCCGGTGCTAGGGAGGG
>DATLGP010000512.1:0-14852 GCA_035540395.1 Actinomycetota bacterium | reverse complement strand
CTGGAGGGCGAGCCGCGTGAGTACGGCGGGTTCTCCCGGGAGCGTTTCGTCTACGCGCCGGTAGAGGGCGTCTTCCATACCGACCGCAAGATCGCCGACCGGGTGGAGCCGGGCGAGCTGGTCGCCTGGATGGAGGACCTGTTGCTGACGGCTCCGCTGGGCGGGATTTTGCGGGGGCTGGTTCACGATTCTGTTCCGGTGGTGCAGGGAGCCAAGGTGATCGAGGTGGACCCCCGGGGTGACCCGGCTCATGTATTCGGCATCGGGGAACGGCCGCGCAGAATCGCCGAAGGGGTCCTGGAGGCCATCCAGGCCCGGACTCAGCGCTCCGCGGTGAAGACCAGGTAGTCGCCCAGTCCTCCCCGGCCGGCTAGCATCTCCACCCTTGACCGCTCAGACATCAAGCCGAGGTAATCGCCGTGCCGGGCCTCGGCCTGCGCCTTGGACTCCAGCCGGCGATACTCCGCAACCACGTCTTTGATGCCCAGGGTCTGCAACCAGTCCCGCTGGGTTTGCAGGGGGCCCGGGTTCAGGCCGGCATCCTGCGCCGCCCGGGTCAGGGAGGAGAAGTTCACGTGGGCGGTGATGTCGGCATCGCCGACTTCCTGGAGCGGGTCGAAGCCCAACTCCCCGCGCTTGTAGGTGACCATCGATCCCGATGGGCGGCGGGTCCAGATATCGGGCTCGAGGTCCCCGTAGTCCACGACCAGCAAGTGTCCCCGGTCCAGCACTTTGGCCGCCTGAACCACCCAGCGATCCACGTTGGTGCGAAGCTCGAATCGATCCCCCTCCTCCAGATGGTCAAGCGCCGGCGCGATCAGCGCCTCCACCTCCTCGCCGACCGGAAACGGCACTTCCGCCAGGTGGTGGCGGACGGTGTCGACACGCACCTCCACCGGCCCGTGGGAGCGGACCTCGAAGATGCGGAACGGGAAGTTGTCCAGCACCTCGTTTGCCAGCACGACGCCCGTGATGCCGGACAGCTCGCTCAGGTCCTGCGCCCATGCGTACCGGCTCGCAGAGCCGAACCGGGATTTTTGGAGGCCGGCCACCGTGTCTACCGGGTCCACGAACACCCAGTGCAGCGCTTCTGAGAATGCGCCGTCTGCCTCGGCGACCGCCGATGCCGCCAGGTCGCCGTTGCCTGCTCCCGCCTCGGCCACCGTGAACGTCTCGGGGCTTCCGAGTGCCTCCCAGGTCGTCACCAGGTGCTTGTAGACCAACCGCCCGAACCACGGGGTGAGCGAGGGCGAGGTTCGGTAGTCGGAGTCGGCTCCGGGCACGTGGCTGCGGTAGTAGCCGTGGGGATCGCTGTACAAAACCAGGTTCATGAACTCGTCGAACCTCATCGGTCCGGATGTCCGGATCTGGCGGCGCAGAAGGTAGAGGAGTTCGGGGGACATGGATAATGGCCTTATATGAGTGATCCGAGACGTAAAGACGCGGTTGCTTACATGCTGCCAGATGGAACGCAGGTTGACCTGGCGCGGCCTCCGGAGGGGGATGCCCTGGTTCTCTTGCAAAAGGATGACCTCGGCCGCCAGATCCTTCGCCATTCCACGGCCCACGTGCTCGCCCAGGCGGTCCTCTCGCTGTGGCCGGACGCAAAGTACGCCGGCGGTCCTCCGATAGAGGACGGGTTCTATTACGACTTCGACATCGGCCGTCCGTTCACCCCCGAGGACCTGGAGAAGATCGAAGCCCGGATGGCCGAGATCGTAAAAGAAGACCAGCCCTTCACCCGGGAAGAGGTCTCGCTGAGCGAGGCGGCAGAACTGTTTGCGGACCAGCCTTACAAGTCCGAGTGGATCAGCGAGATGGACCCGGAGGCATCCGAGCAAGGGGTCATCGGGGACAGGGTCTCCCTCTACCGCAACGGCGACAAGTTCGTCGACCTGTGCCGGGGCCCCCACGTTCCCTCGACCGGGCGCATCCGCTCGTTCAAGCTGACCCGCAGCTCGGCTGCCTACTGGAGAGGCGACGAACATCGGCCGATGCTCCAGCGCATCTACGGCACTGCGTGGGAGTCGCCGAAGGCACTGGAGCAGTACCTGTGGCGGCTGGAGGAAGCGCAAAAGCGGGATCACCGCAAGTTGGGACCGGAGATGGACCTGTTCAGCTTCCCGCCCGAGATCGGCGGAGGCCTGGCGGTCTTCCACCCGAAAGGCGGCCTGATCCGCAAGATCATGGAGGACTACTCCCGGGCCGAGCACGAGGCCGCCGGCTACGAGTTCGTGGTGACCCCGCACCTTGCCAAAGACACTTTGTTTGCAAAGTCCGGCCACCTGGACTGGTACCGGGAAGGCATGTACCCGCCGATGGAAATGGAGGGGGCCACCTACTACCCGAAGCCGATGAACTGCCCCATGCACATGCTGATCTATGGGTCGCGCACCCGCTCCTACCGGGAACTGCCGCTGCGATTGTTCGAGTTCGGCACCGTCTACCGCTTCGAGCGGTCCGGCGTCCTGCACGGACTCACCCGGGTCAGAGGCTTCACCCAGGACGACGCCCATATCTTCTGCATGCCAGAGCAGCTGGAGGCCGAGCTGGCCAGCCTCCTGCAGTTCGTCCTGAAGGTCCTGAGGGCGTTCGGCATCACCGAGTTCGAAGCCGAGCTGGCCACCCGGCCCGACAAGTACGTCGGCAAGCCGGAGGAGTGGGACCAGGCCACCGAGGCGCTGCGCAAGGCGCTGGTATCCGCCGGTATCCCGTTCGAGATGGCCGAGGGGGAAGGCGCCTTCTATGCGCCGAAGATCGACGTTCACATCAAGGACGCGCTGAACCGCCGGTGGCAGCTGTCCACGCTTCAGGTGGACTTTCAGTTTCCACAGCGCTTCGACCTGGAATTCGTGGGCGAGGACGGCGGGCGCCACCGCCCCTTCATGATCCACCGGGCTCTGTTCGGCTCGATCGAGCGGTTCTTCGCCATCCTGCTCGAGCACTACGGAGGCGCTTTCCCCACCTGGCTGGCTGCCGACCAGGTGACGGTGGTGCCGATATCCGACCGCCACTACGACTACGCCGGCCAGGTGGCCGAGCACCTGCGCAGCACGGGGATCCGAGTCACCGTCGATGCCTCGGACCAGTCGCTGGGCAACCGGGTGCGCAAGGCGCAGGTTTCGAAGGTTCCCTACATGCTGGTGGTCGGCGACAAAGAAGCCGAGGCCCGCACCCTGTCGGTCAAGCCCCGGGGCGGCACCGAGAAGCGGGGAGTGCCGCTGGACGACTTCACGGCCCAGATCCTCGAAGAGGTCGCCGAGCGCCGGGTTCCGGTCTGACCTTGGCATTCGGGGCTCCCACCGGCCAGCGGGACTGAGCGTGGAGCGGCTTTTCCGTCAACGCATGGAGTACCTGCGCTCCGGCGACATGCCCGGGTGCTTCCTGTGCGAGGACGCATCCACCGACGAGTTCGCTTCGAACTTCCTGCTGTTTCGCAGCCACCTCTGCCTGGTGGTGATGAACAGGTTTCCCTACAACTCCGGCCACCTGTTGATCTCGCCCCGTCGCCACGTGGGGGCGATGGAAGAGTTGACCCCGGAGGAGCTCACCGAGGTGATGTCCCTCACTGTAAGGTCGATAGAGGCGCTGAAGAAGGCAATGACCCCCGAGGGGTTCAACGTCGGGGCCAACCTCGGATCGGCCGCCGGCGCCGGAGTGCCCGGGCACCTGCACATGCACGTCGTGCCCAGGTGGTCCGGAGACACCAACTTCATGCCGGTGGTAGGGGAGTCAAAGGTCCTTCCCGAGGCCCTGGAGCAGACCTTCGAGCGGTTGCGCCCGATTTTCCATCCCTCACCAGGACAGGCCGACTAGAATCGGCGCGTAAACGGAATTTGAATTCCGGCGAAAGGCCCTGGGATGAGAAGGCAGCTCGTGCTCGGCCTGGTGCTGTGTATCGCGGCGGCCGGCTGCACTCGAAACGCCGGGCAGGTGGCCCAAAGCCCCGCTCCGGTTCAGATCTCGTCGCCGGTCCCCACGGTCGACGAATCGCCTTCGCCGCCCCCGCCTCCGATTGAGCTGGAGGGGACCGTCAACCATCTGGCAACCGTCGACCTCACCGGCTCGGGCGCCGCCGTGGAGCTCGACATGGCGCTGACCGACTTCGCCTTCAACCCGACCTTTGTCAAGGTGGCTCCCGGCGCGAACGTCAGACTGGCTTTGAAGAATGCGGGTGAGCTGGCCGACCACACTTTCACCGTCGACTCTTTGGGCGTGGACCGTCAGCTAAAGCCCGGGGAGGAGGCGGAGGTGGTAGTCCAGCTTCCCGCCGAAGGGGCGTTCCGTTTCTACTGCCGGCTTCATGTCGATCGGGGAATGCAAGGCGCCATCTTCTTCAACGAAGGTGATCCGGTGTCGACCGCCACCGTCGCCCCTCCGCCGTCGGGCCGGTCTTCGGCTGCGCGAACCTCCACCACCAGGCGCAGCAGCGGCTCCGCGACGAACACCCCGGCCCGGTCGAGCTCAGAGGTCTCCGAGGACCTGCACGTTCCCGATGTGGTGATCAACGAGCCGAACTCCAGCCGGGGCAGGGATGAGCGGAGCGCCGACGGGGAACCCGGGCAGCCGGGCTCCAGAGGTGCTCCCGGAGTAGCCGGGGGCAAGGGAATGGAGATAGAGGTTCCCTAGCCGGCTCCCTGTTCCGTGCCGGCGGCTGCCGGCCGGCCGGCAGCCGCCTCGTCCGGCGGATCCAGATTCCGCCCTCCGCGCAAGGTGAGGTCGAGGGCCACCCACAGGCTTCTCGAAAACGGGTAGAACAGGATCGGGCCGGCGATCGCCGCGGCCAGTGCGGCGAGGGCGAACGGCCAGACGTTGAGATGGGAGTCGGGGTTGGACGCCGAGATCAGGATGTAGGGGATCAGACACAGCAGTAAAAGGCCCTCGGTAATCGAGAAGTTGATTGCGTAGGCCCCGATATAAAAGCCTTCCTCCTGGTTGAACCGGTGCCCGCATTCCGGGCACCGCTCCTTCATCTTGAACCAGCCGTCGAAGATCTTTTTGTGCCCGCAGAACGGGCACCGGCGGCCCAGCCCCCGCATGATCATCCTGCCGGGCGTGACGGTGCGGGGCTTCAATGTGCCTTGCTCGGTTCCTTCGCCTGCTTGGCCTCGGCGATGATCTTCTCCGCCAGGTGGGATGGAACCGGCTCGTAGTGGGAGAACCGGGACCGAAACGTGCCCTGACCGCCGGTCATCGACCGAAGGTCGATGGCGTAGCGGGCGATTTCGGCCATCGGCGCCTGGGCCTTGACCAGCTGACGGCCGCCTCCCACGCTCTCGGTGCCCTGGATGCGCCCACGCTTGGAGTTCAGGTCGCCCATGATGTCTCCCAGGTACGAGTCGGGCACCATGACCTCCAGGTTCATCACCGGCTCGAGCAGTGAAACCCCGGCGTTCGCCACCGCCTCGCGAAATCCGATGCTGCCGGCGATCTGGAACGCCATGTCGGATGAGTCGACCGCATGGAACTTACCGTCGACCAGAGTGACTTTCACGTCCACCACCGGGTAACCGGCAACGGCTCCTTCGGAGAGCGTTTTCTGGATGCCCTTCTCCACCGAGGGAATGAACTGGGAGGGAACCGCTCCGCCGAAGATCTTGTCGACGTACTCGAACCCGCCGCCCCGCTCCAGGGGCTCGATCTCCAGGTTGCACACCGCATACTGCCCGTGGCCGCCGCTTTGCTTCACGTGCCTGCCTATGGCCTTGCCCGGCCCGGAAACGGTCTCCCGGTACGGGATCCGCAGCGGGATCTCCTCCACCTCCACCCCGTACTTTCGGCTGAGGCGCTCCATCGCGACATCCAGGTGGGTGTCGCCGGTTCCCCAGATCAGGGTTTGGTGGGTCTCGGAGTTGCGTTCCACCAGCAGGGCGGGATCCTCCTCGTGGAGGCGGGAGAGGGCGGTCATCAGCTTGTCCTCGTCGCCCTTGGTCTTGGGGACAATCGCCTTGGCCAGAACCCGGTCGGGGGATTCCAGCTCCTCGTAGGTGATGGGGTGGCTCTTGTCGGCGAGGGTGTTACCGCTGTGGGTGTGCGCCAGTTTGGCAACGCCGCCTATGTCTCCCGCTGCCACCTCGGGCACGGGTTCCTGGTGTTTGCCCCGCAGCACGAACAGCTGGGCGATGCGCTCGTCGGCTTCGGTGGTGGCGTTGTGGACGTTGGAGTCCCCGCGTAGCTTGCCGGACACCACCTTGAACAGGCTGATGCGTCCCACGTAGGGGTCGGAGATCGTCTTGAAGACGAACGCCGACAAAGGAGCAGAGACCTCGGGCTCGCGCTCCTCCGGTTCCTCGGTACCGGGACGGACGCCCACCGCGGCTCCGCGCTCCGGTGGAGAGGGGGCCATCTCGACGATGATGTCTGCCAGCCGGTCGAGGCCCACCAGCTTGGTGGCGGATCCCACCAGGACCGGGAAGACCGCACTCTCGCAGACGCCCTGGTGCAGACCTTTGGTTATCTCGTCCATGGTCAGCTCATCGCCGCCCAGGTACTTCTCCAGCAGCTCGTCGTCGGTCTCGGCGACCGAGTCCAGGATGCGGGTGTGAAGGAGCTTGCACTCTGCCTCCTGGTCCGGCGACATGTCGCTCTCCACCGCCTTTCCCGAGGCGTCGTAGTGAAACGCCTTCTCACTGAGCACGTCGACGATGCCGTGAAACTCGTGCTCTTCGCCCAGCGGCAGGTCCACCGGGGCGAAGCCGGGGCCCAGCCGGTCGGCCAGCTGGTCGAGGATCCCGTGGAAGTCGGCGCGCTCACGGTCCAGCTTGTTCACGAAGACGAACCTGGGGATGCCGGCGTTCTTGGCGAGTCGCCACAGGGCTTCGTGCTGTACCTGGACGCCGTCGACGGCGGAAATCACGAGGATCGCGGCGTCGGCCACCCGAACCGCGGCCTGCGCCTCGCCGATGAAGTCGGCGTAGCCGGGCGCGTCCAGCAGATTGATCTTGTGTCCCTTCCATTCGAAGGGTGCCAGAGCCAGGGAGACCGAGATGGTCTTTTTGATCTCTTCCGGCTCGAAGTCACAGACGGTGTTGCCTTCGGTGACCGATCCCATCCGGGTCGTCACGCCGCTCACGTACAGAAGTGCTTCGGCAAGGGTCGTCTTGCCCGAACCCTGGTGCCCCAGCAGAACCACATTGCGAATCTTCTCGGGATCATAGGTCTTCATATAGGAATCCTATTGCTTCCTTGGTGGTGTTGGTACCGGCCGCGGCTCAGGCCGAGGACTATATTGAGCGGCGACTCCTATGCTCAAGAAAATTTTCGGTACCGCAGCCCAACGGGTGGTGATCCCCCTGGGCGCAGCCGTCGGCCGGGCCGGGATAACCCCGAACATGATCACCGTCGCCGGGTTCCTCGTCACCGTGATGACTGCCGTCCTGATCGGCCGGGGAAGACTGATGCTCGGTGGAGTGGTTCTAATCGCCGGATCGCTTTTGGACCTGCTCGACGGGGCGGTTGCCCGGGCCACCGGGTCCGGTTCGAAGGCAGGCGCCTTTTTGGACTCGACCCTGGACCGGCTTTCCGATGCTGCGATCTTTGTGGGCCTGATCTGGTTCTACGCCGCCGGGGGTCAGCCGGGCGCGGCCGGTACCCAGGCGGGATTGCAGGACTTCGAACAGGCGCAGGTCCTCGGCGCCGGGCTGGCGCTCGTCAACCTCGTGCTCAGCCTCATGGTCTCCTACGTCCGGGCCCGGGCCGAGGGTCTGGGATTCACATGCAACGTGGGAATCGCCGAGCGTCCCGAACGCATCGCCCTGGTGTGTGCAGGACTGATCCTGGACCTGCTGATTCCCGCCCTGCTGTTGCTGGCGGTAGCCTCGGCGTTTACGGTGGCTCAGCGCTTCGTCCACGTCTGGCGGCAGGCAAAAGCGGCGTGAGTGCTCTAGATGGGTAGGTCCAGTCCCTTCTCCGACGGTGTGGGACCGGCCGCCGTCTACTTCGCCTACCGTTCGGCAGCTTGGCTGGCGGAGAAGACCCCGCCCGTTTTTGCCGACCGCATAGCCGCATGGGGCGGCCGGGTGGCCTACAAGAGGGCTCATGGCAAGCGCAGGACGGTGGAGCGCAACCTGGCCAGGGTGGTGGGGGAGGGGCCCCACCTGGACGATCTGGTGAAGGCCGCCTTCGGTTCCTACGCCGAGTACTGGCTGGAGACCTTCCGCCTGGGCAGGTATTCCCACGACGAGCTGCTTGGCATGGTGGAGCCGGTGGGGGATTCGGTAGAGGTGATCGAACAGGTCATCGCCCGAGGCGGCGGAGGCCTTTTGATCACTCCCCACCTGGGCTTTTACGACCTGGGAGTGGCCTGGGTCGGCGCCAAGGGATGGGCCTTCACGACCGTAGCCGAGGTCCTACGGCCCAAGGCCCTGTTCGACTGGTTTGCCGAGATAAGGCAACGGCACGGACTCACGGTGCTTCCGGCCCGCAACGGCAGGTCGGTTCGGGAGCGCCTCGCCGACGTGCTCGACGCCGGCGGGATGGTGGCCCTGGTGTCGGATCGGGACCTGGGACGGCGGGGCATCTGGGTGGAGTTCTTCGGCGAGCGGACCACCTTCCCCGCCTCCCCGACCCTTTTGCTGGTCAAAAAGAAGGTCCCGCTGATCGCCGGGTCGGTCACCAGGCACGGCGCGGGTTTTCGCCTCAAGCTCGAGCGGGTTCCCTACGAGCTCACCGGCGACGAGCAGGCCGACATCCGCGCAGTTGCCCAGATCACGGCCGATGCCCTGCAGCGGCTGATCCTCGAGGCTCCGGAGCAATGGCACCTGTTCAGCACCAACTGGCCGTCCGACGAACCCCACCTGCGGCCGCGGGGAACCCAGGCCGATCCCCAGGCCGTAGAATCGCCCGGCGAACCGCCGCAGATAGGGGAACCGCAGGGATGAAGGTAGGCATTGTCTGTCCCTACGACTGGTCCTTTCCCGGCGGCGTTCGCAGCCACATCCAGGGGTTGTCGGCCGCTCTGCAACGCACCGCGCTGGAGGTCGAGATCCTGGCGCCGGCCACCAAAAAGGAGCCGGAGATCTTCAATGCGGGCCGGACGCTGGGGATTCCCTACAACGGTTCGGTGGCCCGGCTGTGTCTGTCTCCTCAGGCCAACCGCCGGATCCGCAGGCACCTGGCCGGCTCGGGCATCGATCTGCTGCATATACACGAGCCCTTCAGCCCCAGCGTTTCGATGCTGGCACTCCATCAGGCCAAGGTGCCGGTGGTGGCTACCTTCCATGCTTCCCAGGTAAGGAGCAAAGCCTACGCCACCGCCAAGCCGTTCCTCGAGATGATGTTGGAGAAGATCTCGGCTCGGATTGCCGTGTCGAAAGCGGCTCTCGCCCTGATATCGAACTACTTCCCCGGGGATTACCACAGCATCCCGAACGGGATCGAGGCAGCCCGGTTTTCCGAGGCAACTCCGGCGCAGGGCCTGGCGGGCGGGCGGCCCTTTGTGTTGTTCGTGGGCCGCCCCGAGCCTCGAAAGGGGTTGACCGTGGCGGTGGAGGCGGTGGAGCGGGTGCGCGCCACCCACCCGATTGAGCTGGTGGCCGTGGGTCCCACGAGCAATCAGGTTCCTTCCTGGGTCACCGCTCTCGGCCCGGTTTCCCAGGATGCCCTTCCGGGCATCTACCGGGCGGCAACCGTCTTTTGCGCACCGAGCATCTCCGGCGAATCCTTCGGCATAGTGCTTGCAGAGGCCGCCGCCGCCGGGGTCCCCGTCGTCTGCTCGGACCTGCCCGGCTACGTTGAGGCGGCAGCCGGGGCGGCGCTCCACGCCCCGGTGGGCGACGCCGCTGCCACCGCTGCGATGATCCTGTCGGTGCTCACCGACCCCGACCGCGCTGCGCGGATGATCTCGCGAGGCCGAAAGCGGGCGCTGCAACTCGACTGGGACGTTTTGGCGCTGCAGATCCAGGAGGTCTACCGGGCGGCGCTATCATGAGCATCTCAACCTAACGAGGAGACCGCAAGATGACCACCGGAATCATCCTGGCAATCGTCGCCGGAGTCCTGGTCCTCTACGCGATCGGCCTCTACAACCGCATGAGAACGACCGCGAACAAGGTCGACAATGCGTGGAGCGGCGTGGACGTGGAGTTGAAGCGCCGCTATGACCTGGTTCCGAACCTGGTTGAGACCGTCAAGGGCTACGCCGCTCACGAGAAGGAGACCTTCGAAGCTGTTACCCGGGCCCGTGCAATGGGCATCGAGGCGAAGAGCGTTCCCGAGCAGGCGGCGGCAGAGGGCTTTCTCACCCAGGCCCTTCGGCAGGTGTTCGCCGTTGCCGAGGCGTACCCGCAGCTCAGGGCCAACGAGAACTTCAACCAACTGCAGGCCGAGCTGACGCAGACGGAGGGCCGGATCGCTTTCGCCAGGCAGTACTACAACGACGTGGTCCTCAGATACAACAACCTGATCCAGGTCTTTCCGAACGTTTTGCTCGCCGGGATGTTCGGCTTCGGCAAGAGGGAATACTTCGAGATCGACGAGGGTTCCCGGGGTCCGGTGAAGGTCCAGTTCTAGGAATCACGGCCTGGTCTCCCGGCGGGTCCGGCACGGGCGCTCCGGGCTGCAACAACCCAAAAGCCATGCTAGTGTTCACGGCCATGCGAACCCGCCTGCTTTCTTTGCTGCTGCTCGTGGTCCTTACGGCCGCCTGCGGCGGTGACAACGGCGATACCGGTCCCGTCGCCGGCGAATCCCCTGATGAGCCGGTTCTGTGTCCCCTCACCGGGGTGGAGGCGGCAGAGGGAGCGGACGTGGACCGTCCCGCGCTTGCGGTAAAGATCGACAATGCGCCCCCGGCGCGTCCGCAGGTGGGCCTGGAGGCGGCCGACGTCGTTTACGAAGAGCTGGGAGAGGGAGGCCTTACCCGGTTCCTCAGCGTGTACCACTGCAACGACGCCGACCAGGTGGGTCCGGTGCGCAGCTCGCGCAACGTCGACGTAGACATCCTCCAGGAGTACAACCCCGCCCTGTTTGCCTATTCGGGCGCCAACCAGCAGGTTCTGGCCAAGATCGACGGCGCCGCCTGGATAGTCGACCTCAAGCACGGCTCCCACGGCGATGCCTATACCCGTGCCGGCGACCGCACCGCCCCCTACAACCTGCTGACCTCGACCAACACGCTGCGCGGGCTGCAGGCGGCCGGCGAAGCTCAAGGTCCCCCGGAGACCGGTTTGCGCTTCAACGCCGACGTGTTGAACCCGCCGGCCCAACCGAGCCCGGCAGAGGGCGAGACGGCGGAACCCGGCCCGGCCCCCGGCAACGCCGTAACCTTCTCGTTCGCCGATCGTACGTCGGTCCGCTACAACTACGACCCCTCCGCCCGGACGTACCTGCGGTTCCACGGCGACACCGCCCACAACCTCGCCGGGGGCCAGCAGGTCCGTGCCACCAACGTGGTCATCCAAAAGGTGCAGGTCCAGCCCGGCACCATCAGGGACGCCTCGGGGACCCCCACCATGGAGACCACCGTGACCGGATCCGGGGAAGCGATCGTCCTGCGGGGCGGCACCTCGGTGGCAGGGCAGTGGAGCCGGCCAAGCCTTAACGACAACACCACCTTTACCGATTCTTCAGGCCAGACCATCGAATTTGCTCCGGGAACCACCTTCATTCATCTGGTGCCCCAAGCGAGGCCCGTTACCGTCCAGTAGCCGGTGATGAGTAATTTCCTCGGTTTCAGTGCGATATCGGCGGGAATCTATAAACCATGAGTTCAACATCCATTTCTAACGATTCCGACGGGAATACGGCACCGGCAACGGCCGTTCGTTCAACTCGGGAGCCTGCGCTGTGATCAGCCCCACCGTCGACTCGGTCAAGGAGATTCGCCTCCCGCCCACGCCTTTGGCGCCGGGCCGGGCCCGCAGGGCGGTGAGGGAGACCTTGGCCGGTGTGGCGGAGCCCACCCTTGAGGCGGCCACGCTGCTGGTGAGCGAACTCGTGACGAACTCGGTGCGGCACGCGGGGATGCGTTCCGACGGCTCGGTGCAGGTGGTCATCCGAAGAGACCGGGCAGCAGTAAGGATAGAGGTGGCCGACTGGGGCCCCGGATTCCGCTTCCAACCGCGCTCCAGCCCTCTCGACCAGGCCGGTGGCTGGGGACTGCCGCTGGTGGAAAAGCTCTCGCGACGCTGGGGCATTCGGGAAGGCCCCCCGACCACGGTCTGGTTCGAACTCGAGTAAGCCCAACTTTATCCACGGGCGTCATTCCATGTATAAGTAGCAGGCTGAGGGAGTCGGCCCCTCATGTCGGCGAGGATTGAATGACGCGAACCCTCATCTGGCGTCGGGCTTTCAGGGCCCCCGCCGTCCTTCTCAGCATCTGTCTGCTGACCGCCGCCTGCGCCGGCGGCGGCGGAGACGCGGCCGACCAACCACCCACGCGTCTGCGGATCTTGATGACCGACGACTGGGCCGATCGTCCGGCATTCCTGGCCGCCGTAGCCGATTTTGAGGAGAGGCACCGCTCGGTAAGGGTGGAGATAGAGGACCTTCCCATACGCAACATGGCTGCGGCGGTGCGGGCGCAGGTAGATCAGGGAGAGCCACCCGACGTGGTGCAATGGCATGCTTACGCCGCCGGCGCGCAGGGGATTGCAGAACCGGTGGACGACCTGTGGGAGCGGGCCGGCATCGAACGGGCGGAGTTCTTTCCGGGTGCGGTTGCCGACGTCGAGTGGAACGGCAGCTTGTACGGCCTCCCACTGGATATCAATGCGCTCGTGCTGTTCTACCGGCCGGAGGCCTTCGACGCCGCCGGCGTCGACCCGCCGGGCGACAACACCACCTTCGGCGACCTCGAGAGGTACGGACCGGTCCTGACCAGCCCGAATGGTTCCCGGCGGGTGATCGCTCTGGCGAACAGCTACTGGGCCGCTTACGGCTGGATAAGAGCAAATGGGGGCGAACTGGTGACCCTGGAGGCGGGGGAGCCCCGTTTCACCCTGGACTCAGCCGAGAACATCGAGACCCTGGCATTTTTGTCCCGGATGGTTCGGCAGGGCTATGCTTTTGCGCCGGCCGGAGCCACCTCGTCCGCCGACGCGCTTGCCCTGTTTCGTTCCGGAAGCGCCGCCATTCACGCCTCCGGCTCGTGGGACCTCGCACGGCTGGACAAGGAAGCGCTCGGCAGCACCTACGGCGCGGCCCTCATGCCGAAAGGTACCACCGGACGGACCGAGGGAACCGTGACCGGAGGAAGCAGCCTGTTCGTGCCCAGGGGATCGACGAACCGGGAGCTGGCATTCGAGTTGATGAGGACCGTGATCTCAGACGAGCACGCTCTAAGGCTCGCCCGGGAGGAGGGGCGGCTACCCGTTCGTCCGCAGGTGTACTCCGACCCGTTCTTCGAGGATCCCACTCTCCAGGTCGTCCTGAGACAGCTCGAAACCGCCCACCCACTGTTGATCGAGGCGTTTCCCGACGCGGCCGACGCCTGGGACAACGCATTCACCGACGTGATCAGGGGCGGGGCAGACCCGGCGACCGTCCTGCGCGCCGCCCAGGCCCGGGCGCAGGGCACCCCCCCGGCCGGCCCGCAGTAGCGTTATGGCCCTCGCCGTGCGCAGATCACGGGCCGAAAGGGCCTCCGGACCGGCGCCCACCGGCAGGCGCCGCCGAAGCTCCATGCTTGCCGAGTTCCTTGCGGCCCTGGTGTCGGTGGTGCTGATCGCGGCAGCCGGTACTGCGATTTTCGAGGGACGCCTGACCGGGTCGGCCTTGACCGCCGAAGCCAACCGGCTAACCGAGAGCCGGCTGAGTGTGGTCGTTGAGGCCTACCGCACCCGGGAGGTCGCGCTGGGGGAGACGCTTCGCAACGTTGCGGAGCTGCTGAACGTCAGCGGGGTACTGAACGGGCAGACCCACGACCTTCAGGCGCAGCTCAGCCGGACCCAGAGTGCCCTCAACATCGACGTGCTCGGGGTCTTCGACGGAAACGGCAGGTTGGTTGCCGGCAACGGGCTGTTTCTCGAGCAGGAGCCCGTTCTCTCCGGCGCGGCCCCGGGATCCCGTTCCAGGATCGTTCCGGCGTTCCGGAATTCCTACATGCAGGTGATGGCCACGCCTCTGGGGGTGGACGGCATGGTCCTGGGGGCCGGGCTAGACCTGGCAGATTCCACTGCGCGCGAGCTGCGCAAGACCCTGGGCGAGAGGGGCCAGGTGATCCTGGTCGTCGGCCCGAGGGTGGTGGGCAGCAGCATGAGGCTCGACGAATCGGGCATCCCGGGGGCAGACCCGGCCGGCCGAGCCCTCCCACAGACCCCCCGGCGGATTACCGTGGACGGCCAACCGATGCTTGCCGTCTACGGGTCGATCGGACCGCCGGGAGCGTCGTTGAGCGACGGCGCGGTCGGAATCCTGGTTCCGGACCCGGTTGAAAGCCTTACCGAGAGACTCACGCTCGTGCGCTTCATGTCTACCCTGCTGCTGACCGCGGTGGCACTGATTATGGGCCTGCTGCTTTTCTGGATCCTGATCCGACCTTTGATCGGCTTGTCCCGCACCGCCACCCGAATCGCTCAGGGAGACCTCACCGCCAGCTTTACGGCACCGAGGGACAACGAGATCGGAAGGTTGGCCGGGGCTCTCCAGAAGATGACCGGCGAGCTTCAGGGGCAGACCCGGCGCCTGCAGGAGGCGTCGAAGCGGCTTCTGGCGGCCCAGCAGGAGGAGCGCCAGCGGGTGGCCCGCGATCTGCACGACGGGATGCAGCAACAGCTGGTGGTGCTGGCGGTGAAGATCAAGCAGCTGGCCGCGTCGGAGGAGCCCCCCAACCCGCTGATACTCGAACACCTTGCCGCCGAAGCCGAGGAGGCAGCCTTCGCCCTGCAGGACCTGGGCAGGGGCATATTCCCGAC
>DATLGP010000511.1:0-6058 GCA_035540395.1 Actinomycetota bacterium | reverse complement strand
TGGCGACCCGGTGCCCGCGGCCCTGCAGCTCGGAGACCTTGGCGTCTTTGTCCTCGGGCAGTACCTCGGCAAAAAACTCGTCGATGCCCAGGTCGCGTGCCACCGCCTCGGCCACCTGGTGGGCGTCCCCGGTGATCATCGCCACCCTGACCCCTTCCCGGTGGAGGGCGTCCACCGCTCGCCGCGACTCGGGGCGGATCTGGTCCTCCAGGGCCATTGCTCCCAGAACCCGGTCCGAGTCAAGCACGTAGAGAACGGACGCACCGCGCTCCTTCCACTGCGAGATCGATGGCTGCAGCTCCTCGGGTATTTCACCGGCGCGCTCCCGCAGCAAGGCGGGGCCTCCGGCGAAGACCTCTCGACCGTCTACGATCGCCCGGACCCCGCGCCCGGTCATCGCCCGAAATCCGGTTGCCTCCGGCAGCCCCCCCTTGGCCCTCGCTGCCCGCACCACCGCCCTCGCCAGCGGATGCTCGCTGTCACGCTCCACCGCCGCGGCAAGCGCCAGGACCTCGTCCTCGGCCATCCCGGCGGCGGCGACACCGGTGACGGCATGGCGAGCGGCCGTCAAGGTGCCGGTCTTGTCGAACAGGACCACGTCCACCGTCCTCATCCGCTCCAGGGCCAGACGGTCCTTCACCAGGATCCCGCTGCGGGCCGACATGGCCGTGGAGATGGAGATCACCAACGGGATCGCGAGCCCGAGGGCGTGGGGGCAGGCGATCACAAGCACCGTGACGGTCCTTTCGACCGCATTTCGGGAGTCGCCCAGGGCGGTCCAGACGGCGAAAGTCAGGATTCCCGCCGCCGCAGCGACGTAGAACAAAAGGGCCGCGGCCCGGTCCGCCAGCGCCTGAGCCCGGGACCGGGACGACTGGGCCTGGGCCACCAGGCGGCGGATTCCGGCCAAAGCGGTCTGCTCGCCGACGGCCTGCACCTCAACCCGGATCGAGGAGTCGGTGGAAACCGTGCCGGCGACCACTCTGTCGCCGGAAGACTTGGCAACCGGACGCGATTCGCCGGTCAGCATCGACTCGTCCAGATCGGCAGTTCCTTCGACCACCCGGCCGTCGGCCGGGACGCGGCCTCCAGGCCGTACGAGCACCACGTCTCCCGATTTCAGCTCGGAAATCGGAACCATCTCAGAACCTTTGGCGGTGATGCGTTCCGCTTCGTCGGGCAGCAGCTCCGCCAGTGCGCTCAGCGCGTCGCTCGCCTGACCGATGGCCTTCATCTCCTGCCAGTGGCCCAGCAACATGATTGAGATCAACGCGGCGAGCTCCCACCAGAAGTCCAGATCGAGCCACCCGAGCGACGTTGCCGCACTGGCCGCGTATGCCACCGAGATCGCAAGTGCGATCAGCAGCATCATGCCCGGACGCCGGCTGCGCGCCTCTTCCAGGCCGCCCTTCAGGAACGGCGCTCCCCCGTACACAAAGATGGCCGTGCCGAGGACCGGCGCGATCAGCGGACTCCCGGGGAACTCGGGAGCGGTGTATCCCAGGAGCATCTGGACCATGTGGCTGAAGTAGATGACCGGGACGCTCAGTGCCAGCGTCAGCCAGAAACGGTCTCGGAACATGGCGGCGTGGTCCCCGTGGCTCCCGTGGCCGGCGTGGTCGCCGTGGTCGCCGTGGTCGCCGTGGCCGGCGTGGTCGGCGTGGTCGCCGTGGCCGGCGTGGTCTCCGTGGTCGCCGTGGTCGCCGTGGTCGCCGTGGTCGGCGTGGTCGCCGTGGTCTACCTGACCTTTATGACCGTCGTGCGCCGGGTCGGCTGCGTTCGCCGCGCCGGACGTCTGGCCTCCGAGCGTCCGGCGTTGCGGGGCGAGTGCTGTATCGCTGCGGGGATCGGCCAGGGATCCCGTGTCTTGTGCCTGTATCCGGTCAGGGCTCACGCCAACACCTCCTCCCACTCGAATCCGTTGTTACGCCTTGACCAGCCTGGCTATGGCTTTGCTTGCCTCGGCCACCATGTCCCTGTCCGAGTCACCCTCGGCGATGCTTTGCGCCACGCAGTGGCCCAGATGGTCCTTGAGCAGGCCGACGGCCACCTTTTTCAGCGCACTGTCGACTGCGGATATCTGGTCCAGGATGTCTATGCAGTACTTGTCCGCCTCGACCATCCGGGTGACCCCCCGGATCTGTCCTTCGATGCGCTTGAGCCGCGCCAGTACGTCGTCCTTGTTGGCGTAGTAACCCTGCATCGTGCCTCCTCAACTGGTTTCGTGATGTTACTACCCTACCCCCCTAGGGTATCTACGTCAAGGAGTGGAACGGGAGGGCGGGCGAGCTTAGTCCGGTTGGGGGGCGGTATAGGAGCCGAGCGCGGCGCAGGTTCTCAGTTGAGCAAGCTGGTCCTTGCACCACCACGAGTACGTGCCGGCATCGTCGGCGTCGGCAGCTCGCAGGAATCTCTCCCAACCAACCCATTCGAAGGCCGCTACCTCCTCCGGGTTCGGCTTGGGATCGGTATCCGCCCGGGCAAGGTAGACCGGGCAGAACTCGTTTTCCACCACGCCGCCGAACGCCGGGGCCCGGTACCGGTAGGACGGGAGGGCCACCCGCAGGTCGGTTGCCGACATGCCGAGCTCGTAATCGAGCCTGCGCCGGATTGCGTCCTCGATACTCTCCCCGGGCGCAGGATGCCCGCACGCCGTGTTGCTCCAAACGCCGGGCCACACCTTCTTGTGGGCAGCCCTTTGCGTGATCAGGGTCCGGCCCCGGCTGTCGAAGACGTAGCAGGAGAACGCCAGGTGAAGCGGCGTGTTCTGGTGATGGGATGACCACTTTTCCGCCCGACCCAGCGGACGGCCCTCCTCATCCACGAGCACGATGAACTCTGCCGGTGCCGGGCCCGAAGACTCGCTCAAGGCAGGTCGCGGCCGCGCCCCGGGTGGAAATCGGCGGGTTACACGTGACATCCAAGCCATGGTAGCCGAGGCGACCCGCGCGTTTGCCCCCCTACGGGCGGGGTAGGCAAAGACCCATGCGAGTGGTGATCATCGGTGCCTCAGGAAACGTCGGGACAAGCCTGATCCGCAGCCTGGCCGGCGAGGACGCCGTCGACGAGGTCGTCGGCGTTGCCCGGCGGCGGCCCGGGGTCGGAATGCCCAAGGTCCGGTGGGAGGCGGCCGACATTCGCACGTCGAACCTGGATCCCCTGATGGAGGGGGCCGACGCAGTGGTTCACCTCGCCTGGGCCATCCAGCCGTCCCGGGATCTGCAGACCTTGCGCGCCACCAACATCCGGGGAAGCCAGCGGGTTTTTGAAGCGGTCGAGCGAGCCGAGGTTCCCAGCCTGCTCTACGCCTCGTCTATCGGTGCATACTCGCCCGGCCCAAAGGACCGGAAGGTCGGCGAGGACTGGCCCACCAACGGTATCCATACCAGCTTCTATTCGCGTCACAAGGCGGAGGTGGAACGGATGCTCGACGACTTCGAAGCCCGCTCGCCCGGCACTCGCGTGGTGCGGTTCCGCAAGGCGGTGATCCTAAAGGCGGAGGCCGCCTGCGGTATACGCCGGCTGTTCATGGGACCGCTGGTACCCACGACCCTTATCCGGCCGGGGCTGATCCCGTTGATGCCCCACCTGAAGGGTGTGCGAACCCAATTCGTCCACTCCTACGATGTCGGCGAGGCGTACCGGCTTGCCCTTGTGAACGACGTTCAGGGGCCGTTCAACATTGCGGCCGACCCCGTCTTGGACTTCAAGGCAATCGCCGGCATCCTCGATGCCCGCCCGCTCAGGCTCCCAAAATGGCTGGTGAGAAGGGCCACCGACCTGACCTGGCGGTTGCGGCTGCAGCCCAGCCCGGTAGGCTGGTTCGACATGGCGGTGCAGTCGCCTTTGATGGACACGTCCAGGGCCCGCGAGCTGCTTGGCTGGAAGCCGGCGCATTCGTCGGCCGAGGCCCTGCTCGACCTGATTCACGGCCTGAACCAGCACGAGTGCCTGCCGACGCCGCCCCTTGCCCGCAACACTTCAGGGCCGTTTCGCATCCGAGAGTTTCTAACCGGCGTGGGGGCTCGCTAGCCGGTACGCGGGTCGGTCGACTTTTCATAGCCGTTACATCAGACTAGGCAGTCCGCGCGCGTGACCGCGTCGGCAGGCGCTCTCGAAAGAAGCTCGAGGGAATCTTGGCCGATCCAGGTTCCGCAGTTTCCCCTTGCCTGGGAAACGGAACAGGAGCGCTGTGAACTTCGAAATCATTCCGGCGGATCCAATGGGGAGCTGGAGCGTCGTCAGGGTCACCGGGGAGCTCGACATGGCGACCGCGGACACACTACGTTCGCATCTCTACGAGCTTTTGAACGACGGCGCCCCGGACCTTGTGGTGGACCTGGCCGAGATCAGCTTCATCGACTCCACCGGTCTTGCAGCCCTCGTCCACAGCTTCAAGCAGGCGGTTACCAAAGGTAGGTCGATGGCGCTGCTCTCGCCCGCTCCGCAGGCGATGAGGGTCTTCGAAGCATCCGGGCTGCTGAGCGTCCTTCCTATCTACTCCTCGGCCGAGGACCTGCCGGTCAACCCCGGCGGCCGCTAAGAACCAACCCTCACCCGCTCCGCGAACCCCCCGGGATGCTTGACCGGAGACGCTCGGCTGAGTAGAGGGCCAACCTGCGCCGCCCCTCCGGCACGTTTTGAGCGAAAAACACCGGGGTACCCAAGCCACCACACCCCCGACCAGCAAGGAGAAGCCAGATGGCGATCGACGACGACCCGCAGGCAGGACCGGACGCCGCCGGTGCCATCGTGCCACCCCGGGATCCCGAGGACGGCACGCCCACCGTCCCCAAGCCGGATCCCAGGCAGGAACCTCACATGACCGACGAGGCCGCCGACGCAATCGAGACTCCGGTCACCACCGCCGAGGACGTGCCCCAGCCGTGAGCTCGGGTTTTGGGTTGATCTAGCGGTCTGCGGCTTCCGGCACCGTTGCGGGCAGGATCTCACGCTCGTAGAACTTGAAAAACCCCTCCTGGTCGGGACCGACCTGGTGGATGTAGATGTGGGTGAACCCTCCGTCGGCATACTCGCGCAGGCGGGCGATGTGCTTTTGCGGGTCCGGGCCGCAGACGATGCTCCCGGAGATGGCGTCTTCGTCCACCCAGGAGGTGGCTTGCTTGAAGTGGCCCGGCGTCGGTAGCTCCTGGTTCAGCTCCCCGCTCAGGGCGGCGTTGGGCCACCATTCGAGTGCCGTGCGCCGGGCCTCCGCCTCGTCCGGGGCATAGCAGACGGTCACCTGGCCGTACTTCGGTTTGCCGGTGCCGCCCGCCCGGTCGAACAGCTCGATGACCGAACCCGGCGAGGTGCTCACCAGGCCGTCGCCGATTCTCCCGGCCAGCTCGGCGGCCTTATCGCCGCCGGCCGCCACGTAAATGGGAGGCAATTCCTCGGGCAATGTGTAGATCCGGGCATTCTCAACCGTGTAGTGGCGTCCGCGATGGCTGCGGCTACCGCCTTTCCACAGGAGCCGGATGACCTCAACCGCCTCCTCGAGCATCTCCAGCCGCACCTCGGCCTCAGGCCACCGGCTGCCGGTGATGTGCTCGTTCAGGTTTTCCCCGCTGCCCACTCCCAGGAAGAACCGGCCGGGCATCATCGATGCCGAGGTCGCGGCAGCCTGGGCGACGATCGCCGGGTGGATCCGCACGGTGGGACAGGTGACGCCGGTCCCCAGCCTCAACTTGCTGGTCTCCCGGGCGATGCCTCCTATTACCGACCAGACCAATGGCGAGTGGCCCTGGGTATCGATCCACGGGTGGAAATGGTCGGAGATCAGGGCGAAGGTGAACCCTGCCGCCTCCGCTCGGACTGCGTAGTCCACCAGGTCATTGGGGCCGTGCTCTTCGCTGGATAGTGCGTATCCGACCTCCATGGGCTCCTCCGATCGGTTCGACGTCCCGGTAGGTTTCCCGAGACCCGACCCGGCAAAACCGGCCGGTACCTATCGGTGGGTATCGCGGAGCAGTTCGCAGGGTAAGCACATTGCATGCTCTACATCGGGACGTCCGGCTGGCAGTACGCCGACTGGAAGGGCCGCTTCTACCCCGAGGAC
>DATLGP010000510.1:0-9443 GCA_035540395.1 Actinomycetota bacterium | reverse complement strand
AGCTCATGCTCGGCGACCCGGAGACGATGGTCAAGGAGGCCGGGCAGGTCCTGGCCCGAGCCGGCGGCCGCCCGGGGCACATCTTCAACCTGGGCCACGGCGTGCTGCCCGACACCCCGCTCGACAACCTGAAGCTGCTGGTAGACACGGTCCACGGGTACCCGGACGAATGAGAACAGCCGTGCTGCTCATGGCCTACGGGAGCCCGAGGACCCCGGATGAGATAGAGCCCTACTTCACCGACATCCGCGGCGGCCGCCCTCCGTCTCCCCAGGTTCTCAAGGTGCTGGCCGACCGGTACGAGCGGATCGGCGGCAAGTCCCCGCTGAACGAGATCACCCGGGAGCAGGCCGAGTCGCTGGAGGAACTGCTGGAGCACGAGCACCCGGGCGACTTCGCGGTGTTCACCGGGATGAAGCACTGGCACCCGTTCGTCGCCGACAGCGTCGCCAAGATCGTGGACGCCGGCATCACCCGGGTGATCGGGCTGGTGCTGGCCCCGCACTTTTCGAAGAAGTCGATCGGCGAGTACGAGGCCCGCATACTCAAGGCCCGGGACGCCCTGGGTGCGGACTTGCGGCTGACGATGGTGAAGTCCTGGTACGACGAGCCGGCGTTCGTGGACCTGGTGGCCGAAAACCTCAAACAATCCCTCAACGGGTGGGACGCCTCCTCGCCCGACACCTGCGTGTTCTTCACCGCCCACAGCATCCCGGCCCGAATAGTCGCCGAGGGCGACCCCTACGCCGACCAGCTGTCGGACTCCGCCAAGGTGTACGCCGAGGCGGCCGGCATATCCAACTACACAACCGGATGGCAGTCCGAGAGCACCACCGGCGAGCCGTGGCTCGGCCCCGACATCCTGGTCCGCCTGGGCACTTTTGCCGAACAGGGCGGCCGCCGGGCGCTGATCGCCCCGGTGGGGTTCGTTGCCGACCACCTGGAGGTGCTGTTCGACGTCGACGTGGAGTGTGCCGAGCGGGCCGCCGAGCTGGGCATTGAACTGCGCCGGATCCCGTCGCCCAACGCCGACCCCCGGTTCGTCAGGGCGCTTTCCGACATCGTGATGCGGTACTCTGACCCGTCATGATTGTTGCCCTCAGCGCCGGAAGACAAGCTCCCGCCGAGCTTCGGGACCGCCTTGCTCTGACCGAGACCGGGCAACGCGAGCTTCTCCGAAGCCCCCGCCCGGGCATTGCCGAGCTGATCGTCCTCTCCACCTGCCACCGCACCGAGATCTACGCCACCGGCGACGGCCTCGACTCCGACGTGGTTCACGCGGTGGCGGCGATCATGCCCGGCCTGCTCCCCACCGACCACCACGACGTGAAGTTCATGCAGGGGGCCGAGGCCATCGAGCACCTGTTCCGGGTGTCGTGCGGGCTGGACTCGCTGGTGGTCGGCGAACCCCAGGTGCTGGGCCAGGTCCGGCGGGCACTGACCCTGGCCGAGGAGGCCGGCGCCACCGGGCCGGTGCTCAAGAACATCTTCAGCCGGGCAATCCGCCTGGGCCGCCAGGTACGCAACGAGACCCCTCTGGGGCGGCTCGCCCGCTCGGTGGGAGACTTCGCCGCCGACTACCTGAACGCCCGGTTCGAGCACCTGACCGACCACCGGGTCCTGATAGTGGGAGCCGGCGAGATCGGACGGGATGCCGCATTCGGCTGCCGCAAGGCGGGCGCCACGCTGGACGTCGTCAGCCGTACCCTGGATTCGGCCGAGGAGCTGGCCGACGAGGTGGGCGCCGAGGCACATACCCTCGATTCGCTGCCCGCCCTCCTGGGGGAGACCGACGTGGCGATCATCGCCCTGGCCGGGGACTTTAGGATCTCGATGGAGGACCTTCCCACCTACCGCAAGTCGCCGCTGCTGGTGCTGGACCTGTCGGTCCCCCGGGTCGTAGACGCCGTCAGCCACGAGCTGATCGAGGTCCTGGATCTGGACGAGCTGCCCGGTCCGCGGGGGCCCGAGATCACCGACGCGATGATCGATGCCGAGACGATGGTCAAAAAGGAGGTGGCCGACCTGCTGCACTGGGCGGACACCCGGGCCTCCGGACCGGCCATAAGGGAGCTATACACCTTCGCCGAGCGGATCGTGCAGGAGGAGGTTCGCCGGGCCACGGGGGGTCTTGCGCTGGGGCCGGAGCAGGAGGAGCGAATTCGGATCCTGGGCCAGCGCATTGCCAACAAGCTTCTCCACGGTCCTACCGTGGAGCTGCGCCGGTGCAGCGATGCCGACCGGGCCACCATCCGAAGGATCTTCCATCTGACGGGCGACTGATGCCCGTTCTGCGCATAGGCACCCGGGGCAGCCAGCTGGCACTGGTGCAGTCCCAATGGGTGGCCGAGCAGCTCGAGGCCCTGGAGCCCGACCTGGAGGTGCGGCTGGAGGTCATCGACTCAAAGCCGGTCCTGAAACCCGACAACCCCGCCCTGGGCGACGGCATCTTCGTCAAGGAGATCCAGATGGCGCTGCTCGGCGGCAAGGTGGACGCCGGGGTCCACTCGCTGAAGGACCTTCCCACCGCCCCGGTCGAGGGGTTGACTATCGCAGCCATACCGCCGAGGGCCGACCCCCGGGAAGCGCTGGTGGGCAGCACCCTCGACGGGCTGCCCCAGGGCGCCCGGGTGGGGACATCCAGCCCCCGGCGCACCGCCCAGCTACGGTACCTTCGGCCCGACCTGGAGGTCTCCCCATTGAACGGGAACCTAGCGACCCGGATATCCAAGGTGGCGTCGGGGGAATACGCCGCCGCCATGCTGGCCGCGGCCGGCCTGGCCCGGCTGGGCCTGGAGGCGGACGATGTGATCCCGATCACGCTGGCGCTGCCGGCCCCCGGTCAGGGGGCGCTGGCGGTGGAGGTGCGGGCCGACGCGCCGCTGGTGGCCGAGCTGGTGGCCCAGCTCCACGACGCTTCGACTGCGACCGCGGTCCATGCCGAGCGGGCGGTGCTCAGCCGCCTGGGAGGCGGCTGCCTGCTGCCGGTGTCGGCCTACGGCCTGGTGGAGGACGGGGTGCTCAACCTGGAGGCCCGGGTGATCTCGTCCGACGGGGGGGTCCAGATCAAGCATTCGGTCCACGGCACGCCGGGAGACCACCTGGCGATGGCGGCCGAGGTGGCCCGCACGCTCCTGGACCAGGGCGCTCGAGAGATCCTGGGTCTCGGGGCTTGAGCGGAGCTCTGGAAGGCAAGCGGGTTCTGGTGCTGAGGCCCGAGCACCAGGCCGGCGAGCTGGCCGGCAAGCTGGAGGCAGAGGGAGCCGTCCCGGTGGTGGTTCCTGCCATCCGCATCGTCCCGCCGCCAAGCTGGACCAAGGCCGATGAGGCCATCACCCGGGCTCCGAACTTCGACTGGGTGGTGTTCACCAGCGTCAACGGCGTGGAAAGCGTGATGAGCCGGATGGAGGAGACCGGGTCCGACCTGGCCACCCTGCCCGAGCGGGTGGGTGCGATCGGTCCGGGCACCCGCCGGGCACTCGAGGCCCACGGGGTGCGGGTGGAGTGGATGCCCAGCTCGTACACCTCGGTGAAGGTCGCCGAGGAGCTTCCCGACCCGCCGGCCAAGGTGCTGCTGGTCCGAGCGGATATCGCCACCCGGGACCTGGACGAGGCGCTCGAGGCCCGGGGCTTCGAGGTGACCCGGATCGACGCCTACGGAACCGAGGTCTGCAACGCCGGGCTGGTCCAAAAGGCGCTGGAGGAGGTTGACGCGGTGGCGCTGACCAGCGCGTCGATTGCCCGCAGCTTCGTCGAGGCCTGCGAAGGGCGCCTTCCCGGACCGGACACCGTGGTGGGCAGCATCGGCCCGGCCACCAGCGCCGAATGCCGTCGGCTGGGCCTGGAACCGACGGTGGAGGCCACGGATCACGACATCCCGGGTCTGGTGGAGGCCCTGAAGGGCTTTTTTGTGCATCGGGCATGAAGCGGTTCAGCCGCCCGCCGGCGAGCGGGCCCACCATGCCCGGCCGGATCGTCTCGGTCACCCAGCCCCGGTTCGTCAATTGGGTCTGGTACTTCGGGCCGGCTCTCATGGGCATGCTGTGGTTGAGCCTGGTGCTGCTCGGCGCGGAGAGCGAAAACTGGCTGGAGGCGGTACGGCATGAGTGGCCGGTGGGGGCGGTCTTCGTCATATGCCCGGTGCTTCCGTTGCTGCTGGCGGTCCAAAAGGTCGAGGCCGACTACAACGGCATCCGGATCAACCACTACCTGGGCCGGGGTGCAAGCTTCACCTGGGAGGAGATCCGGTCGGTCGGCATGTACGGCATCAACCCCAGCCGCCTAACCCAGCAACGGGTGGTCCGGCTGTACCCGGTGCGGGGCCGGACCCGGTCCCTGTTCGATCACATGACCGGGTTCGACGAGCTCGCCCGGTTCCTTGCGACCACGGGTAAGGCACAGATACGCACCGTTCCCAGCGGCAGGGAACGCCTGCTCTACGGCGCCAATCAGAAGTTCGACTTCAAGCGGGCGGAAAACCTGCCCCGCGAGCTCAGGTAGGCGGCTACTCCCCCTCGGGGACCAGCTCCAGCTCTTCGCGGGAGAAGTCGGCAAACCAGACGGTTCCCATATCGTTGGACTTCTCCACGCTCACCCGGGTGTCGGGCGCCGGGTACTCGTAGATCACCTTGGCGACATCGCCGACCTCGGGCTCGCCCACCATGCCCAGGGTGCCCGCGACCTCGCGGTCGGGATCCAGCAGCTTGACGATCTTCACGTTGCGGTTAAGCCATTGATCACTCATGAACCCAGCCTAACCCTTCTTGGCGTGGTCCAGCTCGCCGGCCCAATGGCGAGTCACGGCCGCCGGGCGGCGGGCGCCCAAGGCAGCGCCGGGCGGTGTTGGAATTACACTTGATTAGTTTTCCGAGTCATCATCCGCACCTGCAAAGAGGAGCCATGGGTCAAACGCTGTCGCAAAAGGTCTGGGAACGCCACGTGGTTCACCGCGTCCCGGGGGAGCCCGATTTGCTCTACATCGACCTGCACCTGGTCCACGAGGTCACCTCCCCCCAGGCCTTCGACGGGCTGCGCCTGGCCGGCCGCCGGGTCCGCCGCCCCGACCTCACGATCGCCACCATGGACCACAACGTGCCGACCATCGGGCTGGACAAGCCGGTGGCCGACCCGATCTCGGCCAAGCAGATCGAGGCCCTGCGCCGCAACTGCACCGAGTTCGGCATCAAGCTGCTGCCGATGGGCCATCCCGGTCAGGGCATCGTGCACGTGATCGGGCCCGAGATGGGCCTGACCCAGCCCGGCATCACAATCGTCTGCGGCGACAGCCACACCTCCACCCACGGCGCCTTCGGGGCGCTGGCGTTCGGGATAGGGACCAGCGAGGTGGAGCACGTCCTGGCAACCCAGACCCTCAGCCAGGTCAAGCCGGCGACCATGGCTGTCACGGTGAAGGGATCGTTGCCCGACGGGCTCACCTCCAAGGACGTGATTTTGGGGATCATCGCCTCGATCGGAACCGGGGGCGGCGCCGGGGCGATCATCGAGTACCGGGGCGAGGCAATTCGGCAGCTGTCGATGGAGGGCCGGATGACGGTGTGCAATATGTCGATTGAGGGCGGAGCCCGGGCGGGGATGATCGCCCCCGACGACACCACCTACGCCTACCTGGAGGGACGGCCCTACGCCCCCAAGGGCAAGGACTGGGAGCAGGCCCTGGACGACTGGCGGTCGCTTCGCACCGACGAGGACGCGGTCTTCGACCGCGAGATCGTCATCGATGCGGCCAACCTGCGGCGCTACGTCTCGTGGGGGACCAACCCGGCGCAGACCGTGGGCATCGAAGACCGGGTCCCCGACCCCGAGGACTACACCGACCCATCGCTGAAGGAGGCGGCCCGGCGGGCGCTCGACTACATGGCGCTGACCCCGGGGACCCCGATCCGGGAGATTCCGGTAGACGCCGTGTTCATCGGCTCCTGCACCAACGCCCGGCTGGAGGACCTGCGGGCCGCCGCCGAGGTGGTGGCCGGCCACAAGGTCCGCGAGGGAATGCGGGCAATGGTGGTCCCCGGCTCGATGAAGGTGAAGGCCGACGCCGAGGCCGAGGGCCTGGACCGGATCTTTGTGCAGGCCGGCTTCGAATGGCGGGAGGGAGCCGGGTGCTCGATGTGCCTGGGCATGAACCCCGACCAGCTGGGCCCCGGCCAGCGCTGCGCGTCTACCTCCAACCGCAACTTCGAGGGCCGTCAGGGCAAGGGGGGCCGCACCCACCTGGTCTCCCCGGCGGTGGCCGCTGCCACTGCGATAGCCGGCCACTTTGCCTCTCCAACCGATCTGAACGGGGTTTAGCGTGGAGCCGGTGCAGAAGGTGGTCGGGCGCGCGGTTCCGCTGAAGCGCAGCGACGTGGACACCGACCAGATAATCCCCGCGGTCTGGCTGAAGCGCGTCGAGCGCACCGGTTTCGGCAACGGGCTGTTCTCGGCCTGGCGGGAGGACCCCGACTTCGTCCTCAACCGCCCGGAATACAAGCAGGGGTCGATCCTGATTGCCGGGCCGAACTTCGGCTGCGGGTCGTCGCGCGAACATGCGGTGTGGGCCCTGGAGGAGTCGGGCTTCTACGCGGTGATCTCGTCCAAGTTCGCCGACATCTTCCGGGCCAACTCGCTGAAGAACGGCCTGCTGCCGGTGGAGGTCCCCGAGGCGACCGTCCAGGCGATCACCGAACTGGTCGAAAACGACCCCTCTACCGAAATCACCATCGACGTGGACAAGCGGACCCTTCGTGTGGAGTCGGCCGGCATCGAGACTGCCTTCCCGCTGGACGACTTCGCCCGCTACCGCCTGATGAACGGGCTGGACGACATCGGGATGACCATGCAAAAGCAGGACGAGATCGCCGGCTACGAATCCACCCGCCCGGCCTACCGGCCGGCGATAAACGACCGGTGAGGCGCCGGTGACCGTCAAGCGGCTGCGCAGGCTGCGCCGGTCGGAGGGCATCCGCCGCCTGGTGGCGGAGACCCGCCTGGACCCTTCCCGGCTGGTGCTGCCGATCTTCGTGTCGGACGAGGCGGAGCAGGAGACCCCGCTGGAGTCGATGCCCGGCCACTTCCACTGGCCGTCCTCCCGGGTCGGCCTGCTGGCCAAGCAGGCGGAGTCGCTGGGCATCCCCGGCGTGCTGGTCTTCGGAGTTACCGAGGACAAGGACTCCGGCGCCTCCCAGGCCTTCGCCGCCGACGGGCCGGCACAGCGGGCGATCCAGCAGATCAAGTCCTCGGTCCCCGGCATGGTGGTCTTCGCCGACACCTGCCTGTGCGGGTACACCGACAGCGGACACTGCGGGATCGTCGAGCACGACGAGGTTCTGAACGACGCCTCGGTTGAGGTCATCGCCCGCACCGCGGTCTCGCAGGCCGAAGCCGGCGCCGACTTCGTGGCCCCCTCGGACATGATGGACGGCCGGGTGGGCGCAATCCGCCGGGCCCTGGACCAGTCCGGATTCACCGACACCGGGATCATGAGCTACGCCGCCAAGTTCGCCTCCTCGATGTACGGGCCGTTCCGGAAGGTGGCGTCGTCCACCCCGGCGTTCGGCGACCGCAAGGGCTACCAGATCGACCCCAACAGCCACCGCCAGGCACTCGCCAGCATCGAGCGGGACCTTGAAGAAGGCGCCGACATCGTGATGGTGAAACCGGCGCTGGTGAACCTGGACCTGATCAAGACCGCCCGGGAGCGGTTCGACGTTCCGCTCAGCGCCTACAACGTGAGCGGCGAGTACGCCATGGTGAAGGCGGCTGCCGAGAAGGACTGGATGGACGAGCGGAGGGCGGCGACGGAGATCCTGGGCGCGATGGTCCGGGCGGGAGCCGACTTCGTGGTCACCTACCATGCGCTGGACGCCGCGAGGTGGCTGAATGAGCGCTAGCGGACCGGCCGAACGCCGCGAGGTGGCTGGATGAGCACCAGCGGACCGACCGGCGCGGAGCGGTCGACCAAAAAATCCGAGCAGGCGTTCAAAGCCGCCTTGAAAGTGATGCCGGGCGGCGTCTCCTCCCCGGTCCGGGCCTTCGGGTCGGTCGGCGGCAACCCGATCTTCATGAAGGCCGGATACGGGTCCGAAGTCACCGATGTCGACGGCAACCGCTACATCGACATGCTGAGCTCGTGGGGCCCGCTGATCCTTGGGCACGCCAACCAGAAGGTGATGCGGGCGGTCTTCTCCTCGGGAATGAGCGGCACCTCGTTCGGGGCCCCGACCGCCAACGAGACCCGGCTGGCGAAGATGCTCGTCGCAGCGCTGCCGGCGGTGGACATGGTGCGCTTCGTCTCCTCCGGCACCGAGGCTACGATGAGCGCGCTGCGGCTGGCGCGGGCCGCCACCGGGCGGGAAAAGGTGCTCAAGTTTGCCGGCTGCTACCACGGCCACGTCGACGCCCTGCTGGTCCAGGCCGGTTCCGGGGTGGCCACCCTCGGGTTGCCCGATTCCCCCGGCGTCACCAGGGGCACGTCGGGCGACACGGTGGTGGTCCCCTACAACTCCATGGCCGGCGTGCAGGAAGCTTTCGCCGCCCACGGCAGCGACCTCGCCGCGGTGATTGTCGAGCCGGTAGCCGCCAACATGGGCGTGGTTCCGGCGGCGCCGGGCTTCTTGGAGGAGTTGCGAAACCTGACCGAGCACAACGGCTCACTGCTGGTGTTCGACGAGGTGGTCACCGGTTTCCGGGTGGGCTACTCCGGCGCCCAGGGCATGTTCGGGATCACCCCCGACCTGACCATCCTGGGCAAGGTCATCGGCGGCGGGCTCCCCATCGGCGCATACGGCGGCCCCCGGGCCCTGATGGAGCAGATCGCCCCCTCCGGGCCGGTCTACCAGGCGGGGACCCTGGCAGGAAACCCGATGAGTGTGGCCGCCGGCATCGGCACCATCCGGGGAATCCAGCGGTTCGCCGCCGAGCCGAACGGCGAGGACAACCCCGCCGGGCTCTACGCCCATTTGGACCGCCTCACCGGCGGCCTGGCCGACGGGTTGAGCGAGCTGGGCAAGCGCCACGGCATCCCGATGGCCATTCAACGGGTCGGGTCGATGTTCACCCTGTTCTTCCGGGAGGGGGCGGTCACCAACCTGGACGACGCCAAGGCCTCGGACACCCGCCGGTTCGCCCGCTTTTTCCATGCAATGCTTGAGGAAGGCGTCTACTGGCCGCCCTCCCAGTTCGAGGCGGCATTTCTGAGCGCAGCCCACAGCGCCGACGATGTGGAACGGATTTTGGCGGCTGCCGGACGGGCGCTGGAAAGGATCGGATGACGATGGAAAACCGAAAAGTTATGCGCTACTGCTTCTACCAGGTGGACCCGGCGTGGCGGCGGCTGCCGGACGAGGAGCGGGCGATGCACAAAAAGGAGCTGGCCGAGGTGGTCGGCGCCGCCTCGATCGAGGTCCACCCCTACTCCACCGTAGGGCTGCGCGAGGACTCGGACC
>DATLGP010000509.1:0-3831 GCA_035540395.1 Actinomycetota bacterium | reverse complement strand
GACGAACAGATTGCTCGCAAGGTGGCGGGGGCGGCGGGCGCCGGGCTGATCCCCATCCTGTTCGTCGGCGAGGACGACCGCACGAAGGGTGCTCTGTCGCAGAGCGAGGAGCGCTTGGTGGCAGGTCTTCGCTGCATCGACCCCTCCCGGCATCATGTGGTGGTGGTCTACGAGCCCACCTGGGCGGTGGGGGCCGACCGCCCGGCCGATGTCGCCTATGTCGGCGAGGTGGTCGAACACCTGAAGGCGAGAATGGGTGAGCTGGGCATACGGCGCCCCGAGGTGATCTACGGCGGGACCGTTACCGCAGGCAACGTCCGGCAGTTCGCCGAGGTGGATCTGCTGGACGGGGTGGGCGCCACCCGGGCCAGCCTCAACGCCTCGGACTTCCTGGCGATGTTCGATCAGGTCGCCGGCTTCGTCGACCCGTCGAGCGACGGCATCGGCGACCGTGCCGGGTAGGCAGCCGAACCGGGTTCCGCAACCTGGAATAAAGCCACGAACTGATGTAACAAAGGGTGATGACAGGTTACAATCGGGGTCCATCTTCTTAGGAGCTCTATGTCCGCAGAACGGGTGTACCTGTGGGAGCAGACCAGGGGCAAGACCGACGCCGAGATCATGGACCTGGTCAACATCCTGGGTAAGCCGGCAGTGTTCCTCGAGATCGTAATGGCGATCCTGCCGATGGAGCTTGACCCGGACCAGGCGAAGGACTGCGTGATCGGTTTCGAGATCAGCGCCGACGAGCGCACCCACAACTTCCGGGTGGAGATAGCCGGCGACGAGGTCTTCGCCGAACCGCGGGACCCAACCGGCGCCGATGCCACCATTGCCGTCTCCCTACCCAACTTCGTGCGGCTGATCACCGAAGAGCTCGGGGGCGTGAAGGCGTTCATGCAGGGAAAGCTGTGGGTGCGGGGCGACCCGACGTTCGCTTACTCGATCCCCCGGATGTTCCCTTTCCGGGAGAAGGCGGCGGTGTCGTGAGCGTCGACCCGAAGAGCTGGCAGCCCAAGGTCCCCACCACCCCGGCAGACGGGCCGGCCTACGCCCTGGGGTTCGAGAGCCTGGAGAGCGAGGTTGAGCTGGAGAAGGCCCCGGTATCCGGGGCCATCCCGTCCTGGCTGTCGGGCACGCTGGTCAGGACCGGTCCGGCCAAGTTCGAGGTGGGGCAGCAGAAGTTCAACCACTGGTTCGACGGCCTGGGCATGCTTCACCGGTTCGCGCTCGAGGGCGGCGAGGTTTCCTACGGCAACAAGTACATCCAGAGCCGGGCCTATCTGGAGGCGATGGAGAACGACCAGATCTCGATGCGGGAGTTTGCCACCGACCCCGACCCGAAACTGTTCCGCCACGTCTCCCACGGCTACGAGCCCCACGGCACAGACAACGCCATCGTCAACGTGGTCAAGGTGCGGGACAAGATCCTGGCAACCACCCAGATGCCGCTTCCCATCGAGTTCGACCCCTACACGCTGAAGACCATCGGCACCTTCGATTACGAGGACAACCTGCCCGACGGGTTCACCACCCCCCATCCCCAGGTCGACCACAAGGAGGGGTTTCTCTACAACTGGACGATCAGCCTGGACCCGCCGATCAGCCACAACCTGTACCGGTTCGACGGCACCAACAGGGAGCTTTTGACCACCATCCGGTCGGAGGCGCCTTCGTTTTTGAACAGCTTCGCTCTGACCGACCTGTACGTGGTCATGGTCGAGCAGCCCTACCGGCTGGACGTCATGAGCCTCATCGCCGGCGGAAAGGCGTTTGCCAACTGCTTCGACTGGCACCCGGAGGAGCCGTGCCGGTTCCATGTGATAGACCGCGCCGACGGCGAGCTGCTGCGCACCTTCGAAACCGAATCGTTCTTCTTCCTCCACCACATCAACGCCTACGAAGACGACGACGGCGTGGTGGTTGACATGGTGACCTACCGGGATCCCCAGATCATCCAGGCGCTGTACCTGGACAACCTGCGGGCGGGCGGCGCGATCCCGGTGCCCCAGGCCCGGCGCTTTCGCCTGAACTCCGATGAGGACCGGATCTACTCCGAACCGCTGCGGGACGCCTTCGTGGAGCTGCCCCGGATCAACTACGACAAGGTGAACGGCCGGCCGTACAAGTACTTCTACGGGTTCGGCGGCTACGGCTCGGCGCCCGGCGGGTCTGCGCTCACCTTCGACTTCGCCAACTCGCTGGTCAAGGTGGACGTCACCGGCGGCCCCACCCAGATATGGCAGGAGGACGGCTGTTTCCCCGGCGAGCCGATCTTCGTCCCCGAGCCGGATGCCGTCGAGGAGGACGACGGGGTGCTGCTGTCCGTGGTGCTCGACTCTGCTGCCAGCTCTTCGTTTCTGCTGGTGGTGGACGCCCGCACCATGCAGGAGCTGGGCCGGGCCGGTCTGCCGCACCACGTGCCCTTCAGCCTGGGTGGTGAGTTCTTCCCCACCGACGAGATCCAGCACTACGCTCCTCCGGCCGTCGCCCAGGTGCGGTCCTCGGTGGAGGACTTCTACGCCGTGCTGAAGGACCTGCCGCCGCCGGCCGACCCGGACGACGAAAAGGGTGGTTGGCTCAAGCGGCTCGGGAAACGCTGAGCCCGGTCAGCGGCCGAGAGACACCGCCAGGATGAGGGCTGCGGCGGCGATCACAACCATGAGCCCGGTGAGCAGGCCCGGCATCGGAGAGCGCTCCAGGGGCAGCCGGGAGGCAAACCGGCGCTCGTTGCGCCCCCACCTGCGGTAGCTCAGGACCGAGATCAGGGCGCCGAAGAAAATGAGTCCCGTTCCGACCACGGTGAGCTCCACCGATTCCTCGGTAGCCAGGACATGGGCTATGGCAACGCCGGCTGCCATGAGGCCCAGCGCGGTCCTGACCCAGGCCAGGAACGTCCGCTCGTTGGCCAGCGAGATTCGGGGATCCACGCCCCCACCGGCGTCCGGCTCGGGGAGGTCGTCGTAACCGGAGCCCATCGGCCTAGCTTCGGGGAGCTTGCTGGATCAACGCCGCCACCGCACCGGCCGGATCCTTGATCACGCAGAACCGTTCGTCCTGTCCCACGTCCTTGGGACCGATCAGCACCCGGCCTCCCTTGGCCCAGCACTCGCTGATGCTCGTGTCCAGGTTCTCGACCACGATGTAGATCAGCCATTGGGGCGGAAGGTTGGCGTTCTGGCCCTTCGCGTGGCAGATGCCGGCCACCGGCTTGCCGCCGGGAAGGCTCATGTTGAAGTCGGCGTAGTCTCCGACATCGACCTCTTGCGGCTGCCACCCGGCAACCGACTGATAGAAATCGGCGATTGCGGGTGCCTTCTCGACCGTGAGGTCGGTCCACACGATTGAGCCGGGCCGGATGGGTTTGGAACTCACACAACCTCCAGGTCTTGTCGACAACTCCGACAATCGTAGGCTCTGGGGTGGGCTCGGTCCCGGCTTAGACGGCCGAAACCTTCAAGGCTGGTAGTTGATCTACCGGCTCTGGTGCCGGTCGGAGTGGTGATCGGCCGTCACCAGCCGCACGGTCCCCGAGTGGGACCTCATGACGATCGACTGGGTGGTGGCCTTGGGGCCCCGAAACCTGACTCCTTTGAGCAGGTCGCCGTCGCTGATGCCGGTGGCGGCAAAAAAGGCGTCCCCTTTGACCAGGTCGTCGGTGGTGAGCACCTGATTCAGGTCGTAGCCGGCTTCGATGGCCGCCTGCCTCTCCTGGTCGTTGCGGGGATGGAGCTTCGCCTGCATACAGCCCTTGAGGCACTTGATGGCGCAAGCCGAAATGATGCCCTCCGGGCTGCCTCCGATGCCCAGGATCATGTCGACACCGGTGAT
>DATLGP010000508.1:0-4893 GCA_035540395.1 Actinomycetota bacterium | reverse complement strand
GTCCTTCAACCACAGGTCCCGGACCACCACCTTGGCCGCGGCCGCCAGTGGCAATGCCAGCAACGCCCCCACGAAGCCCAGGAGCGATCCGCCGATCAGGACCGAGATGATCACCGCCGCCGGCGTGAGGTCGACCGCCTTCTTCATGATCCGGGGTGAGATCACGTAGTTCTCGATCTGCTGGTACACGAGGATGTACAAGGCGGTGATCACCGCGGTCCCCAGACCGACGAAGGAAGCCACCAGCACGCATAGGATTGCGCCCACCAGAGCCCCCACCGAAGGGATCAGCGTGGTGATGGAGACCCACATACCCAAGGCGGCCGGGAAGGGCAGTCCGATGATCAAAAAGGCGATGAAGGCTGAGACTCCGGCAATCAGCGAAACGGTGAGCTGACCCGACGTGTAGCCGCCGATCTTTTCGGTAGCCCGGTCCATGAGCGCCCGGTACTCCTCCCGCTTCTCCGGCGGGAACAGCGACGAGACCCCGTCCTGCAGGGTCGGCAGCGAGCTGGCGAAGTAGACCGTCAGCACCAGCAGGGTAAGGAAGCTGAAGATCCCGGTGGCAATGGCCCCGGTCAGGCCCATGATCGTCTCCAGCGAGCTCTGGGCGATCCGGGGAGCGTTGTCCGCCAGCTTCTCGATCTGCTCACCCAGCTGGAGCCTGGCCTCGAGGTTCCCCCAGAACCCCCCGGTTTCCCGAAGTTGGGCGATGTAGTCGGGTAGGCGCCCGGCAAAAATCTCTACCTCGTGGGCGATCGGCGGGACCACCAGCATGAAGAACGCAATCAGGAAGCCGAGCACGCTGAGCAGAATCACCGCGGTGGCCGCACCCCGGCCCATTCTGGTCCTGCGCTGCAGAAAGCGGATCGCCGGATCCATGCCGACCGCCAGCACCATGGCGATGACCATGAGAATCAGCACCTTGCGGGAGACCCAGGCGGCGGCGATCAAGCCGGCGATGAGCGCTACGCCGAGGGTAGCCTTCGCGAAATGCGCTACCGTCGATTCCTCGTTTGGGCTCACGTGCGCATTCTGTGTTAAACGATTGGGCAAATGCTAGTGGTTCGGAAATCGGCAAGGAGGAGGGCCGGGTGAGGCTCGGATACGACGAAGCGGGCGAAGGCCGGGTCCTTCTGCTGGTCCACGGTTTTCCCATCGACCGCCGGATCTGGGCCCACCAGGTCGCCGGCCTGTCCGATGTCCGCCGGGTGGTCGCGGTTGACCTGCGGGGACGCGGCAAGAGCCCCGCCCCGGCCGAGGGCGGCTGGACCATCGACGACCACGCCGACGACCTGGCCGAGACGCTGGATGCGCTGGACGTCCAGACGGCCGACCTGGGCGGCATCTCCATGGGCGGCTACATCGCCTTCGCCTTTTACCGGCGTTACCCGGAGCGGGTGAGTTCGCTGATCCTGATCAGCACCCGGGCCACCCCCGACCCGCCCGAGTACCAAACGGGTCGGGTTACCACCGCGGAGAGGGCCCGCCGCTACGGCACCCGGGCGCTGGCCGGCAGCATGCTGCCCAACCTGCTGGCCGAGGGGGCGCCCGAGCCGGTTCAGCAACAGGTCCTGGCCATGTTCGACGCGGTCCCGGGTGAGACCTCGGCCGCCGACTCCCTGGCGATGAAGGACCGCGCCGACTCGACCCCCATGCTGGCGTCGATCGCAGTTCCGGCGCTGGTCATTGAGGGGGCCGGCGAGCAGCTGTTGCCGGCGGGAAGCGCCAGGTCCCTGGCCGACGCGATTCCCGGAGCCCGGCTGGTCTCAATTCCGAACGCCGGCCACTTCGCGCCGGTGGAAAATCCGGATGCGGTGAACGGGGCGATCCGGGGGTTTCTGGATCTTCGTTAACGTTAAAAGGAAGGTCTTCGGTTGGCCCCACCGGGGCGCGGCCCATAGCGAATGTCCGCCCGGTAGCACCTGCAATCTCCACCTCGGAGCAGACGGCGCGAAGCTGCCGCTCAGGCCAGCGTAATCGCCCGCCGGGTGTGCCGGAAGTAGCCCACGTTCAGAAGATGGGTCTTTCCGATGTGGGTCGACGAGCAGAGCGGCTGGTGGATGTGGCCGAAGAACGCCCGCTTCGGTTGCACGTCCCGGATGTACTCCACGAGCCGGCTCGATCCCCGCTCGTGGCGGTCGGCAATGACGTCGTAGGTCAGCTCGGGCAGGTCGGGCGGGACGTGGGAACAGATGATGTCCACCTCACCCAGACCCTCCAGCTTGGCGTTGTACTCCTCTTCGGGGACCTCGCCGGCTATCTTGAGCGGCGTCGGGAGTCCCCCGCCGACGAAGCCGACCCTCATCCCTTGCAGCTCGATCACCCGGCCGTCCACCATCTGGACGTTTGCCGGCAGCAGCTCCTCGGCCACCGGGGGTGAGTCGACGTTGCCCAGGATCAGATAGGTCTGGTGGGGCAGGACGGCGTAGACCTCCCGGTATGCCTTGTGAAAGGCCTGCTTGAACTTGGCGGCTATCTCCGCCTCCCGGCCCTTGCGCCGCAGTGCCATCACGCTGCGGGCCTCCTCGAACCGGCGCTGCGCGCGCAGTCCTATCACCTCGTTCACGGCGTCCACGCCGAATATCTCCACCAGGATGCCGTCCTTGGTGGTGTAGTCGATGACGTTGATGAGGTCGCCCAGCAGCAGCAGGGTGTCCTCGTGCCGGACCTCCTGGGCGAGAGCCTGGGCGGCCCCGTGGAGGTCGGAGACGACTTTGATCGCCACGGCGGCTCGGGGTGGCGGCTAGCCGCCGAAGCGGCGGATGCGGGCGGAGTACTCCAGGACCGTGTCCATTACGTCCTGGTCGGTCAGGTCGGGAAACAGCTTGGGGGTAAAGACCATCTCGGCGTAGGTCGACTGTAGCGGGAGGAACCCCGAGGAGCGCATCTCGCCCGAGGTCCGCCAAACGATGTCAGGGTTGGGATGGGGCTGGTTGGCGGTGTCCAAAAAGTCCTGGACGTTTAACTCCGACGGGTGCTGGCCGGTGAGCCGCACCTGGTCGTAGAGACGCTCGATCGCCCGCTTGATCTCGTCGGCGCCCCCGTAGTTGATCGCCAGGTTGACCACGTTGCTTTCGAAGGACCGGGTCTTCTGCTCGATGTCCACCAGCGCCTCGCGCAGGCTTTCCGGCAGGCCCCCGGCAAAGCCGGCGGCGGCGGCCGCTTCCTGGGAGCCGTCGGGAACGCCCTCCAGGCGGCCGACGTGGATTACCCGAACCTGCTCCTCGATCGCCTCGGGAAGAAGATCGGCAATCCATTCTTCGTAAAGAGTCAGCAGCGACGCCACCTCTACCGGCGTGCGGCGCCAGTTCTCCGTGGAGAACGCCCAGAAGGTGGCGGTGTGGATGCCGATCTTGCGGCAGTAGCGGGAGAGTTGTTTGGCCACCTCGAAGCCGGCCCGGTGCCCGGCGGTGACCGATTCGTTGCGGGCGGCGGCCCACCTGCGGTTGCCGTCCGGGATGATCGCCAGATGCTTGGGGATACTGGCGCCGGCAGGGAGCTCGACCTCGGCCTGAGGCGCCTCTGCGGCGCCTTTCACGGTACGGGGACCCGGTCCACTATCAAGCGTGTCAGCCTTTCCAGGGTCGTCCGCGCCTCGCATTGCGGGGTCTTCTCGAGCGCCGCCAGTGCCTCGTCCACGTAGGCAGCCGCCTTGGCGATGGCCCGGTCGAAGCCGCCGGTCTGGAAGGTGATATCTCGGAACGCCTCCACGTCGACCTTGGGGGTTCCCAGCAGCTTGGCAACCGACGGGTCGGCCTCCACTGCGTAGATAACCGGCAGCGTGTACACCCCGTCACGCAGGTCGGTGCCCGGCGGCTTGCCCAGCTCCTGCTCGCTGGCGGTCAGGTCCAAAAGGTCGTCCGCGACCTGGAAGGCGTAACCGAAGGCCCACCCGAACTCCTTGAGGGCGTTCACCACGTCGTCCGGGCATCCGGCCAGCCGGGCGCCCAGCCGGACCGAGACCTCCAGCAGGGAGGCCGTCTTGCCGCCGATCGTGGCGATGTACTGCTCTTCGCTGCGGGACGGATCGTAGGTGGAGGAAAGCTCGTTGACCTGCCCCTGGACCACCTGGGCGATCGCATCCGCCAGGGCTTCGGGCACCTCTCCGCCTACCTGGGCCGAGATCCACGAGGCCCGGGCGAACAGGTAGTCGCCGGCGAGGATAGCCACCTTGTTTCCCCAGGTTTCGTTGGCACTGGGCACGCCGCGGCGCATGTCCGCCTCGTCGATCACGTCGTCGTGGTAGAGCGTGGCCAGATGGGTCATCTCGATCGCCGCCGAGGTCACGTCCACATTGTGGTTCGGCCCGGACCCGAAGTTCGACCCCAGGATCCCCAGCGACGGGCGCAGCCGCTTGCCGCCGGCCCGGGTGAGGTAGGTGGTGGACTCGGTCAAAAACGAGGTGGCCGCCGAGGAGATGTCGTAGATGATCTCCTCGATGCGCGCCAGGTCGGGGGTGATGTCCCCAAGGGTCGCGCCGACCTCGTCTCTTGAAAGTGGCTCCATACCCCTGCCGACCTAGACGCCGCAGACCTGGATCACGATTTCACGATCCCGGGCCCGGTCGAACTCGACGAACATCACCCTCTGCCACTCGCCCAGCATCAACATGCCCTCGCTTACCGGGATGTACTCCGACACTCGGCCGGCCATGAGAAACCGCAGGTGGGCGTGGGCGTTCTTGGTCTCACCGGGGTTCATGTTCTCGGTGCGAACCGTGAAATCGTCGTGCAGGTAGCTGCTGCCTTTCGGCACCAGCCTCTGCATGGTCGAGTCGATGTCGTTGAGCAGGCCCGACTCTTTTTCGTTGACCAGCAGGCCGCAGGTGGTGTGGGGGGAGTAGACGAGTGCGTAGCCTTCCTCGATCCCTGAGGAGATAAGAACCTTCTC
>DATLGP010000507.1:0-1963 GCA_035540395.1 Actinomycetota bacterium | reverse complement strand
CTTGACCAAGCGCAAAGCCATGCCGGCCCTGTACAACCTGTACCGGGAGAACCTGCTGCCCAGTAACTTCGCGGTGGTCGGATTTGCCCGGACGCCGATGTCCAAGGATGAATTTCGCTCCTCCATGCGGGAAGCGGTGGCGCTGCACAGCAGGTCGGGCATCGCAGAACGTTACTGGGGCCCCTTCAAGGAACACCTCGACTACCAGTCGGGGAGCTATTCCGACCCCACCGGTTGGATCGATTTTCGCAAGTACCTCGACGAGGTGGACGCCGAGTTCGGAACCCAGGGACGGCGACTGTACTACTGCGCCACGCCTCCTTCGGCCTTTCCCGAGATCATCCATTGCATCGGCGAGATGGATATGGCCGAGGGCTCGCGGATCGTCGTCGAAAAGCCTTTCGGCTACGACCTGGACACGGCTCACGATCTGAACTCGGTGGTCCACGGGGTGTTCCACGAGGACCAGATCTTCCGGATCGACCACTACCTGGGCAAGGAGACGGTGCAGAACATCCTCGTCTTCAGGTTCTCCAACGGGATGTTCGAGCCGATCTGGAACCGCAGCTATGTCGAGTCGGTTCAGATAGACGTGGCCGAGTCGGTCGGTGTGGAAGGCCGGGGTAGCTTCTACGAGGGAGCCGGGGCGATCCGCGACATCGTCCAGAACCATATGCTGCAGCTGCTGGCCACCCTGGCGATGGAGCCTCCCGCCCTGTTCGAGGCCGAGTCGATCCGTAACGAGAAGGTCAAGCTGCTGAGGTCCGTGCGTCAGATCGATCCGATCGAAACCGTGAAGGGCCAGTACACCTCAGGGGTGGTGGACGGCCGGGCGGTGCCCGGCTATCAGGAGGAGCCGGGCGTTGAGCCCGGGTCGATGACCGAGACCTATGCCGCGATGAAGCTGAGCATAGACAACTGGCGATGGGCCGGGGTGCCGGTCTACCTGCGCACCGGCAAACGGATGCCACGGCGGGAAACCACCATCACCGTGTACTTTCACGGCGCTCCCCACCTGCTGTTCGAGGCCTCGGGGCTGGAGCGCCCCCGGCGCAACCACCTGACCATACGGGTGCAGCCCGACGAGGGCATTACCCTGACTTTCGGCGCCAAGGTACCGGGTCCCGACATGAAGGTTGCCCCGGTGGACATGGACTTCGACTACGACGAATCGTTCATGAGCGCCCCCGCCGAAGCGTACGAGCGGCTGATACTCGATGCCATGCTGGGCGATGCCACTTTGTTCACCCGGGCCGACGAGATCGAGCGGTCGTGGCAGATCGTGGAGAAGATACTACCCAAGAGCCCGACCGAGCCCTACCCGGCCGGAACCTGGGGTCCGGCAGCGGCGGACGAGCTGGTGGCCCCGGACAACTGGCACCTGCGCCGCTAGACGTACCGGCCGTTCACTCCCGGTCCCGGCGGGGGATGCCCAACTGCCGGTGGACCACAGCAATGCACAGGTTCATGACCACGGTCAGGCCTGCGGCGGACGCGATCTCGGCCGCCCGGTCGTTTGAGATGCCCTGCTGCAGCCACAGCGCCCCTGCTCCCACCGCAGCGGCATCGGCGGCCACCGCCGGCGCGTGCTCGGGACGGCGGAAGACGTCGACGATATCGATCGGCTCCAGGACTTCGGCCAGTGAGGAGAACGCAGGCTCGCCGAGCACCTCGGACTCGGACGGGTTTACCGGGATCACCCGGTATCCGGCGTCTTTAAGGTAGCCGAATATGCGGTGTGACGGTCTGTGCGGCTTTGAGGAAGCCCCGACCACCGCAATGGTCCTGGCGGAGGCCAGCAGGTCCGTGAGGACTCCGGCCGGCGGGTTGGTATGCGCCACCGGCTACAGCCGGCTGGGGGAGGTGCGGCGCAGCTGCACCGGGTCTCCCACTTTGATCCCCGACGAGTTCAACATGCCCGCCCTTACTTCTACGGCGGCGATGTGCTCGGACGCCGGGTGGT
>DATLGP010000506.1:0-4350 GCA_035540395.1 Actinomycetota bacterium | reverse complement strand
GGTCGAAGTCTCCCAGCCGGCCGATCAGGCCCGCCAGGACCCGTCCCGACTCGCGCCGGAAGAGGGCGTCTACCACAGAGGCCGGCGTGCGGTCAGCCGGTTGGTGTGGTGGCATCGGGCGTTTCGTAACCGAAATCGGTGAAGTCCATGACCGGCCGAACCTCGACTGCGCTTCCCGGACCGACCGGCACCTTTTTGGCCCAGGCCAGCGCGTCATCCAGGTCGGCGCAGTCCAGCAGGTAGAAGCCGCCGATCTGCTCCTTGGTCTCGGCGAACGGCCCGTCGCTGACGATGCGGTCCCCTCCCTCCACGTGGCGGACGGTGGTTGCCGACGCACTGGGGTAGAGGCCCTCGCCGGCGAGAAACGCTCCCGCTTTCACCAACTCCTGGGTGTACCAGTTCCAGGGCTCCATCGCCGCAATCATCTGGTCGGGGGTCATGTTGGCCTGCTCTTCACCCTCGGTCCCCTGCAGAATCAACAGATACTTCATGACGCACTCCCTCACTCATGCAGCCGTCTGCTGCGTTCAGCCTAACGACGTGGCAGAACCCGTTTTTCGACAGCCCGGCCTGAGAAAGGAGGAAGAGAACAAAATAAGGTGCCCCTCCGGTGCCGGACCTGATCCCGGCACAGCGTTGGTTCGCCGACCCTTCGGGCTTGTACGGTGTGGAAGAGGAGTGATTGCATCTAAACTACTAGGAGGTCGGAAAAGCTCTCGCCGTACAGTTGGCCGCAAAGACAACACGGTGGGTGGCCCGAAAATGGGTCAAATTGCGTGAACGACCTAATCTGGCGGCGTGGCCGAGTGGCTAGGCACCGGTCTGCAAAACCGTTTACTCCAGTTCAATTCTGGACGCCGCCTCTTTTATGCATAGGGTTCCCGCCCGCCACGCGGCTGCGGGGGCCCTTTTTGCTTCGGTGGCCGTCGTGGCTATCGCTCCAGCTTTTAGATGCACGGGTATCCCGGGTATACCCGTGCGTAGAAGAGCGACGTTTCGCAGCGCTTACCGGTAACGATGCCACGCTGGGTGTCGCCGACGAGCGAAGAAGCGGGCCCCGGTACGGCATTGGCTCGTCCTGAGATAGGTTGTAGGACCGTGGTCGGCTCCTGGGCTGGCTTTCGGAATCCGTGGAATCGTTCGAGATATAGGATCAAGGTACGGGCTCAAGGGTCGACGGGATATCCGGCGCGCCGGCCGCGTTCGAGCCGCAAGTTTGTTTCGAAAGGAGAGCGACCCCGATGGAGGAAAAACAGCGGGAGGCCCCTGTGCCTGCGGGTGGGCCAGACGATGTCGCAGTGACCCGGGCTCCGGCGGAGGACGCGCCGGCAATGGCCGACGGCAGGGCCACTGGCGTCGACGGTTCGGGGCACGCGTCAACGGGCGCCGGCGCTGCGGGGGGAACAGGCACCAGGGTCGCAAGGCCGGTGGCCAAAGGTCGCGGCGGCACGGCGGGGATCTTCGCCGGCGTTGCCGTAATAGCTCCGATCCTCATCAAAGAGCTCACCCTCGGCAGAGAGCCGTACCTCCTTCTGCCTCTCACCATGATCGTTCTGGCGGTCGCCCTCGCCGGTTTCCGGGTGGCCCAGGGCGGGCGGGACGGCAAGTTTGGGCGAATCGGCTTGGTGATCGCCTGCCTGGGAGCTTTGGTGCTTGCCGGAATGTTCGCCATCATGGCCTACCTGGACATCGTGCAAAACACCCGGCTTCAGAGCGGTACCTGGCTGCTTCAGTTCGGTTTCTTTGCGCTATTGGGAGGTATTCTGCTCTTCGGATCGGCGAGCTTGGTGGCAGGGGTGATCAGCCGGGGACCGGTGTTGCTGATGATGGCCAGCCTCGTGCTTGGGGTCGTGCTGGACCAGATCGGCGCCTTTCCCGGCCTGCGGTTCCGTTGGGGCCCGGAGGTCGTGCTGGGCCAGGGGATGCACTACGGTCTGAAAATCTTCGGTCTGTCGCTGATTTGGCTGGGATACTCCATACTCAGAGACACCAGAGCCAAGTCGGCCGACGCCGAGGCCCGGAGCGCATAAGCTCGGCCAACGCGGCAACGGCGGGTAGGGGCGTATAGCTCAGGGGGAGAGCGCTTCCTTGACACGGAAGAGGTCCGAGGTTCAAATCCTCGTACGCCCACCGATTTTCGAGGTAAATTTCGCGGTTCTTTCGACCCATTATTCTGGCAAGTGGTGGCGGCGCGTCGTCGAGGTCCTTCGGCAATCTATTACCAAGCGCTCGTTGCCCGACGGCATGCCGGTCCTGGCTGCGCCGGGGGATCGAGGTCATGATCCCAGGGGTTGCCCGCTCGAGGTCCGCTATGGACAGGTCGACTGTAGGACGTCCCGAATGGGCGCGGACGCGGTCAAGGTTCCTCCCGCACTAATGGTTAGTCACGTTTGAGGGAACAGGTTACTAATAGCGACTATGGTCTCCGCAAGCACAACAGGAGGACCAGACCCAAGACCGACCAAACACCGGTGGCCGTTTCCACCGGTTACTTCGACGCCCTGCGCTCTGGCGATGCAGGTCGCCGGCGTCCTGCGGGACCTGCCGCGGGCCCGCAGGAAGCTCGACACGGGCGAGGCTGGTGCTAAACGCCTGCCTCAACTGTTATCTGCTTCCTTCGCTATCGTTCGGGCCATGATTACCGCGCCAACGCAGATCAGAATGACCGACAAAAAAGCGGTCGCGCTCAGGTTGTAGTACCCGAGCCCATCTCCCAAGGCCAACACGGCGATCACAAGGAAAGCGACGCCCGACAATCTCGTTCGCATCATCGTCGCACCTCCACAGATCCCATCCCCACTGATAGGTCGAGAGTTAGCACGTGGTCCTCGGTGCTCGCACCCGGGGACCGGAAGTTAAGCGTCGGCGCAATGCCGGACCGTCGCTCGCCGAGGACGTCGACGTTGCCCATTCCAGCGCTCGCTCTGACCTCTACCTGCACGCCGTCGGGAACGGTAACCGTCAGATCTCCCATGCCGAGAGAGGCGGAGACGTGGGCAGATTCCTCGAACCGTATCCGGCTGAGGTCGACGTCGAGGGGACCGATTCCGTGCCGGTAAACCCCTTGCATGTCTTTGGTGGTGACTGGAGCGAATGAGTGGTCGCCGACGGTGGGTGCGAAGTTCCTGGTCGGCGGCACAAGGTAGCCGACAAAAATGAGGGCAATGAGAAGGACCCCAGCGGGAATTAGGCCGCTCGCCGCCCGCTCATTCAAACCTGCAAGCAGGACCAGTCCCAATACTCCGAGTAAGGCTGGAAGTAGCAACGACCAGTTAACCGCTGCGATCCCTGCCGAGTCCACAAGCCATACGGCGTCTCTCCGTTGTAGGTGGCCGAGGTGCTCATTTGTCATCCGCCTTCCGGGTGCCCAGGAGCACGAAGACGCCCAGGCCCACCAGCAGCGATGGCCAGAGCAACCGGTCAAACCAGGGAATTACCATGTCGGCCAGCATGCCAATCCCAGGGCAATGAAGATGCTCCCGACAATCAGCGACCCGCCGTTCATGGGGCGACTCTCCCCGCTGGGAGGAGTGGAGTCGCCCTCCGGAATGACAATCCAGGCCACCAGGTACAGTGGAATGCCGATCCCTCCTCCAGCCACCGTTAAGATCACAAAGGCAATTCGGAAAAGGACGGGGTCGAGTCCAAAGTAGCCTGCCAATCCACCGCACACTCCCCCGATAACCTGGTCGGTCTTACTCCTGCGTAGAGTGCGCCGAGAAACGCTGATGCTCGCCACCCCCGGGTCTTCGCTTGCCATGGCCATCTGCCCCTCCTAACGCGTACCTCGAAACGATTGCCTCCATGATCCCGACAGAAGAGGGGAGGCGACTAGTGCCGATAGTCCCCACGTGTCGGGGACTTAGGTCCTTCTGTTGCTCTACGACTGAGCTTTGATTTCGGGTAATTGGTGGATCTGTCGGTCGTATGCGGCCGGACCGCTCCCAGTCTTATCCAGGTGCGCCCTGGTGAAGTCGGCCTCGAGGGTTACGGCGACCTACAAGGGACCGCCGTGCGCTGTGGGGAACTCGGACGTACATCACAGTGCCCAGACCCATGAGCGCCAAGCCGGTTAGTAGCATCGCCGGCTGTAGGAGCATCCCGTAATCAAGGACTATCAGCTGTCCGACTATCCACGCCGCAAGAAAGCCGCCTGCGGCCATTGTCGCCAGAGCAGAGTCGCCGGAAGGCCGGGCGATGACAACTGCCGCTAACAGCATCGGCACTGCCACGAGGGCGATGAGAAGGATGCCCGGGATCACCCAGGAGCTGAAAAAGGTCTTCTCGAGAAAGTCCCTGGGAACGAGGTTGTCGTTCGTCATGAGGGCGACGCCGCCGAAGACCGCCGAC
>DATLGP010000505.1:0-9318 GCA_035540395.1 Actinomycetota bacterium | reverse complement strand
GCTCCAGGTCGCGTTGGCACCGGCAATTTCGAACTGGTTCCCCTGGTTTAGGAGAACGACCACGCCCTGGTCGGTGTCGGGGAGCAGCACCATCCACGCGGTGAAGTGCGGGAGCGAGCCCTGGTGCCAGCGGGCGTCGTCAGCGACGCCGAAGGGCCCGACGAACCATCCGGCGCCGTAGCTTGCGGTGAACGACCGCGATTGCAGCGGGAAGGTCCGGGTTCCGGTCACCGGCGACAACATCTCTTCGATCCCTGCTGAGCTCAGCAGCCGCTCGCCGTCCAGCTCGCCACCGTTCAGATACATTGCGAGGTAACGAGCCATGTCATCGGCGGTCGAGTACACGTAGCCGCTGGCCACCAAGGCGTCGAGATGCTCGGCGTCGGCCTCGAGCGGGAAGCCGAAGAAGGACCGGTACGTTTCGGTGAGGCCCTCGGCACGCGCAAGGTCCTGATCGGTGAAGGTGTGTGCCATGCCGAGCGGGTCGAGGATGTTTGTTTCGACGTAGGTCCCCCAGCTTTCGCCCGCCACCTCCTCGACGAGCACCCCGAGGACTACAGAGTTGAGGTTCGAGTACTGGAAGGACTCCCCCACGGGGCGGTTGAGCTTCAGGTCGGCCATGTCGGCGACGGTGTCGCGCATCGACTGGTCCCCGCCCGCGGCGACCGCTTTTAGGCCGGAGATGCGGGAAATTCCGCTCGTCTGGTTCAGTAGGTGGCGCACGGTAATCGACGAGGACGCCTCGCGATCGGCGACGCGGAAGTCCGGGAGATAACGCTGCACGGGTTCATCGAGGTCGACGAGCCCTTGCTCGACTAGCTGCATGACCGCAAGCGCGGTGATCGATTTGGTGTTGGATCCGATCCAGAATGGGGTGTCCGCGGTCAGTGAGCCGCCTCGACCATCGTCGGGGAATCCCGCTGCATGAATGGTGGCACCGTGCTCAACGATCGCGATGGCCGCCCCCGGAATCCGCGATCCGTCCAGTTGGTCCTGGACGTAGGCGTCGATCCGGTCGTACAGGTCGCCTGAGTCGGATGGACTGTCGTCGGCGACGAAGTCAACGAGCAGCCACACCAGTCCGGCCACGATGATCACCGCTGCCCACAGGGCTGGTGCCTTGGCGCGACGGAGTCGAGCGAAGCCGACACTCACCGCCGGGGTGTCTCGGCCAGCACGGCATCAACCGTGTAGTCGACGGCCTCGTCTGGTTGCTCCCTCGGACGGTGGGGCGAGCGCACGAGGACCTCGAGGCCATGCACGGGCGCATCGACCAACGGCCACCACTCCTCCAACAGCTCCGCGCGACGGTCGGTCTCGTGAGCGCTTTGGACGAGGAACATGGGGATGCCTGTCTCGGCCACGGTTTACCGGAGTCGATGCGCTGCCGCTGGGGGTAGCGAGCCGGCGAAGGTGTCGGTGCACATCCGGATCAACCGGATCGGGTCAACCAGGGTGTACTCCCCGACGAAGAGGTTCTCTGACATCTGGCCCTCGGAGTTCTGGCTACGCTCGTAAGGGTAGGCGCCCTGATCGTGCGCCAGCGCCGCCTCTTAAGGGTACATCGCGTCGGGACGGGTGAATGAACTGAGCTGAGGGTTCCCGGACGAGGAAGCGCTTGACTAACTTACAGTGTAAGCGTACTGTGACTTACAACGTAAATGTAACGCTATCCCCGGAGGGTAATTCAATGACGACAACCAGCGATCGAACGATAGAACGGGCGCCCGGCATTGCCGGGCCGGGGACAATGACGGCGATCGTCCAGGACGAGTACGGCACAGCCCCCGAGAAGCTGCTTCGGCTGGCCGAGGTTGCCCGGCCCGCCGTCGGCGACGACGCGGTCCTGGTGCGGGTGGCCGCTGCCAGCGTAGACCGAGGCACCTGGCACATCATGACGGGCCTGCCCTTCGCCATGCGCCTGGCGGGTTTCGGGTTGCGCCGCCCCAAGTCGTCCAACCCGGGCCGGTGTCTCGCCGGCACAGTCGAGTCGGTCGGCAAGGACGTAAATGAGTTCGAGCCCGGCGACGAGGTCTACGGCACCTGCGGGAGCTCGTTCGCCGCATACGCAGGTGTCAAAGCAGCCAGACTAGCCCGCAAGCCGTCCAACCTGTCCTTCGGCCAGGCGGCGGCGGCCCCCATTTCAGGGGTCACTGCGTTGCAGGCCGTGCGTAAAACACACGTGCAGCCCGGACAAAAAGTGCTGATCATCGGCGCATCGGGAGGCGTGGGCACGTTCGCGGTGCAGATCGCAAAGGCGTATGGCGCCGAGGTCACCGGCGTAGCCAGCGCGGCCAAGCTCGACCTCGTTCGCTCCCTGGGTGCGGACCACGTGATCGCTTACGACCGCGAGGACTTCCCAGATGGGCAGCACCTGTACGACGTAATTCTCGACATTGGAGGCAACACGCAACTGTCACGTCTCCGTCGTGCCCTGACCGCAAAAGGAACGCTGGCCATTGTCGGAGGCGAAACCGACGGTCGGTGGCTGGGCGGGTTCGACCGTTCCATCCGCGCACAAATGCTTTCCCTGCTGGTAAGCCAGAAGCTACAGATGTTCGCATCAAGGGAGAACGGCAAGGACCTGGCGGTGCTTAAAGAGCTCATCGAGTCCGGAAAGGTCATACCGGCGATCGACCGGACCTACCCGCTGAGCGAGACGGCGGCGGCGATCCGGCACGTCCAGGAGGGCCGAGCAAGGGGCAAAGTCGTAATCACCGTGTAAGCAGCCCAACGTCGGCCCGGCAAACTACCTCTCAGAGGCAACCCGGTGCAGGAACGCCAGCCCGGGGTTGTAGACCATGTCATGGCCCCCATCAAACAGGACCAGCGTCACCGGGCCGGACGATCGAGCAAAAAAGACCTCTGGATCTTCGTCTCCAAAGAAGGTCTCCCCGGTGACCGACCCCCGCAAATTACCCGGCAGCCGGTTCTGCCTCAAACCCCGGACCGTCTCATCGTCCAGCCGGTCGCCCGGCTGGGCAAGCTGGTTGAATGCTCGAGCGGCATAGGACGGCGGCACGACCTGATCGTCCAAACCATGAGCGATGTACACCGGCATCCCGGCATCACCCGCCCCTGAAAGGTGTGCTTCAGGACTGCGGTGCCGGCAGGACTGCTGCGCGTCGCCGGGGACCGAGGGGTCGCCGCCGCACGATGCCGTGATCTGGCGGGTGTAGGCGCGGCCCGGCAGGTTGGTGCGGACGTAGTCATACCAGTCGATCAGGTCGTACACCGGCACAAAGCTGACCGCACCCGCGAACCGGTCCGGATGGCGGCCGGCGAGAAGAAGTGACGCCATTCCTCCCCCGGAGTAGCCGACGATGAACACACGATTATGGTCCACGCCGCCCTGGTCGATGGCGTAGTCGACGGCGTCGATCACGTCCTGGACGGCGAGATCGGATCCGGTCGCTTCAGGTCTGTCGTTCACCCCACGGAAGTCGGGAGCGATCATCGCCCAACCGCTTCGCTGGGCCCAGATACCGAACGGGATGTTGGCGTTTTGCAGATAACCGGCGCTCCAGGAGTGAACGACCACCAGGAGCGGGGCGGGCTGCAACTCGCCCGGCGCCAGCCACAGCGCCCGCTGCTCCGCTTCGTCGATGGTGGAGGGGATCCGGATGTCCTGGATCCCGGGGACCCGCTCCTGCCACCGGGACAGACTCTGTCCCGAGCCGTCGTAATCGCTAACCGTCGTGATGCCTTCCAGCCGAGAGAACGCAGGAAGGTCGGGCACCTCCTCGCCGGGCTCCGGCGAGTCGACGGCACCGGGCGTTTCATTGTCCGGGGTTGGCGGAGCCGCGTCCTGCTCCACCGGGCGGCAGCCGGCAAGGGCCAGGACGGCGAGGATTGCGGTCAGCCAGACCCAGATGCGACGGCGAATTTCCACTGCGGTTCCCCTTCGGATCGACTTCCGGCGGGCCTCGCCCGACCCAGACAAACGCGCGCTTGCTCCGTCCGCAGGCGGCGATAGGCGGTTACCTCGGCCCATGAGAAACCCGGGCGGGATGGTTGCGAACCCGACAGATTTCTTGCGGAATCCCGAAGGGCAACCCATGCTTGGATCTGCCGGTACCACGGCATGCCCGCGAACCCGAGCCCTGACATGGCCTTCGCATTCATCGGAAATGCCGACGAGCTCGCCTTGCTGGAGGAGGCAGTTCGCTCTGCGCGGGATTCTTCTCCTCGGACGGGCTCCTACTCCGGCCGGAGGAAGCCTGGCGCCTCGAGCTTTCCGCTGCAATCGGTGCCGGTCCACCGGCTGGAGGCGCCGCCTGGGGGCTCCACCAGCACACCCAGGGCAATCTAGCGCCAGAAGGGGGTCAGGATCCCGGAGGCTTGTAGGACGTGATGGACTTCGCCCGGCTCAAAATCTCCAGGAACTGGTCCGCGGTCATGAGCTCGTGGGTCTCAAGACGGGAGAACGCGCCGCTTGAGGTGACCGCCACCACCGTCACCGCTGCACTGGCCGAGTCAGGGGCGTCGTAGATCACGCAGCCGTCGTACTGACCGAACATCAGGTAATACGCCTCGAGGGATCCGCCGATCGACTCCGCCAGCTTTCTGACGGCCTCCTCACGGTTGCTGGGATTCTCAATGAGCGCCGCCATGGCTTCGCCCTTAAACGAAAAAAGAGTCAGGTACTTCGGCATGAGCACCTCCCAGGAAGGATTGGGTCAAAATTTTATGCACGTGCCGGGATCTCGTCTAGAGGGCAACGTCCCCCTGGTCCTGCCAGTGGGGCCGGCGGCTATCGCTCTTACCGCTCGGAGGACCTCCACCTCGGTCCTGGTCTGCGTCACCCCATGCGATCCGTGCTCCCTCTCGCATGATCATGGGGCGGGCTTGATGGACCGGCTCAGCAGCTCGACGGGATGGAATATCGGCAGAGGACGGCCCAGGGCCTCGAGATGCGCTGCGATCTGCAGCGTGCATCCGGGGTTTGCCGCCGCAATGGCCTCCGCCCCGGTGGCGATCAGTTTCTCCGCCTTCTGCCGCCCCAGCTCCTCGGCCGCCTCGACCTGGAGCAGGTTGTACAGACCCGCCGAGCCGCAGCAGATCTCCCAACCGTTCGGCTCGACCAGCTCGATTCCCGGAATGCCCGCAAGCAGCTCCCGGGGCTGACGGCGGATCTGCTGGGCATGGGCCAGGTGGCAGGCGTCGTGGTAGGCGACCCGCAGGGAAACCGGGTTCCGTTTAGCCGACGGCCCGAGCTCGACAAGGAACTCGGTCACGTCGCGGGTTTTGGCGGAAAATCGCGCCGCCCGCTCCGCCCAGCCGGGATCGTCCGCCAGCAGGTGCCCGTAGTCCTTCAGCGCCGAGCCACAGCCTGCGGCGTTGGATACGACGACGTCGCAGTCTTCGAAAGCCTCGATGGTCTGCTTCGCCAGAGCGAGGCCCCCCGGCTCCTCTCCGGAATGGAGCATCAGCGCCCCGCAGCAGCGAGGCTGCCGGGGCGCAACCACATCACACCCCTCGGCGGACAGCACTCCGAGCGTGGCGACGTTGACTTCGGAGAACAAGACTCTTTGAACACACCCTTGCAGCAGCCCGACCCGTGCCCGGCGGGGGCCCTTAGCCGGAGTGAACTCCGGGAGACGGGAAACGGCCGCCTTCAGCGGCGGGCGCGGAGCGAGCGACACCAGTGCCCGCACCGTGGGCAAGCGGTCAAGGATGCCGGTGCGCCGAAGCAGCGACCGGCCCCCGACGGCGTGAAGGACCGCCATCATCGGAACACCCGCCCGCATGCGTCCCGGATGGGTAAACAAGGCGAACAGCACCCGGCGAAGCAGCCGCTCCCGGGTCGAACGGCGGTAGTTGCGCTCGACCTGGGGACGGGTCGCTTCGATGAGCCGGTCGTAGCGGACCCCGGAGGGACATGCGGTCACGCATGCCATGCAGCCGAGGCACCGGTCGAAGTGGCCGGCCATCTCGGCCGACATCTCGCTGCCCGGACGGACCGCCTCGTTCATCAAAACGATGCGCCCCCGCGGGGAATCCGGCTCCTGCCCCCACACCTGGTACGAGGGGCAGGTCGGCAGGCAGAAGCCGCAGTGCACGCAGTCGTCGAGAAGAGCCGGCTCCGGCGGGCGGTGATCGTCGAAGGCGGACTCCGTCTTGATCTCCTGGAGCCACACGGGGTCCTGCCGGCCGTCCATCAGATCCCTCCCACGAAGATTCCCCGGTTGCAAACGCCGGTGGGGTCGAAGCGGTCTTTTACCCGGCGCATCAGTGCCAGAAGGGGTTCGGGCTGGCTGCCCCAGATGTCGATCTCCTTCCGAACCTCGGCGGGCGCGTCGAGAACCACCACCGGCCGCGGCGCCAGGCGGGCCCTCAAGTCCTCGACGCGAGAGGCCACGTCTGCAGGGGCGGGTTGTTCGATGCTCAACCAGGCGAGCCCGAGTCCGGCCCGCCCTACTGCGGCCGCCTCGACGCTCTCAGCAGCGCGAACGACTCCGGCGAGGTCGGTAGGAAGCGCCGAGACCTTCAATACGACCCCATCAGGGGCGCGCTGGGCGGCGCGCTGATCTGCCCACAAGGCCTCGTCGTCTTCCTCCACGCTGGTCTGGAATCCGGCTGCTTCCATCATCTGCTCAGCGCGCTGAGCCTGGCTGCGGCCGGCTCCTCCGCCGAAGCGAGCGAGCAGCCAGCCCTCGCCGCGCTCCCATCGAAAGTCGAGCGAGACCGCCGTTAGCGCGGAGGCCGACAGAGAAATCGCACCTTTGTGAAGCACCTGTGGATCGTCCGTCTTTCCGAGCGCCGTGAGCACCGGCCCGGGGAGGGGGTGGAGCCGCAGGGAGACTTCCACTATCACGCCGAGCGTCCCGAACGATCCGGTAAACAGCTTGCCGAGGTCGTAGCCGGCCACGTTTTTGATCACCTTGCCGCCGGAGCGTATGACCGACCCGTCGGCGAGCACGGCGCGGATCCCGATAACCTGGTCACGGACCCCTCCGTACCGGTGCCGCAGGGGACCCGAGTCCGCCGTTGCCACCACCCCACCGACGGTCGCGCCCTCACCGGCCCCGAGCGGCGGGTCCACGGCCAGCATCTGCCCGGCTTCGGCGAAGGCGGCCTGAGCGTCGGCAAGCCGAACGCCCGCCTGTACAACTGCGGTCAGATCTCCGGCGTTGTGCTCGACGATGCTGTCGAGGCCAAGAGTCGGCAGCGACACCGCGCCTGAAAGCGCCGGCCGCCCCCAGCACAGCTTCGTCCCTCCGCCGCAGACCCGCACGGTTCCTCCTTCGCCCACCGTCCCCCGAAGAGCTTCGGCAACCTCCGCATACTCCGAGAGCGTCTCGACCTGCATCACAAGCGTTCCGCGATGCCCGCTTGTTCCAGGGGATGGCGGCGGTAGGGGCCGGGAACCTCGCCGCACAGCCTCGGGGTCGGCATGACCTTACCGGGGTTGGCGAGCTGCTCCGGGTCGAACGCACAGCGCAGCCGCTGGAACGCATCGAGGTCGGCGTCGGAGAACATCTTGGTCATATACCGCTTTTTCTCGATGCCTATGCCGTGCTCGCCGGTCAGCGAGCCGCCCGCGTCCACGCAGGCCTGGACTATCAGCCCGGCGACCTCCTCGGCCCGCTCCGCCTCGCCCGGAACGCTTTGGTCGTAGAGCACAAGCGGGTGGAGGTTTCCGTCCCCGGCGTGGAACACGTTTGCGACACTGACGTTGAATCGGAGGGCGAGCTCGTCGATAGCGCTCAGAACCTCGGGCAGCTTGGTCCTGGGAATCACGCCGTCCTGCACGTAGTAATTGGGGGAGAGCCGCCCCATCGACGCAAAAGCGGCCTTCCGTGCCTTCCAGATCAGCTGGCGCTCCGCCTCATCCTGCGCGATGCGAATCTCGACGCTCCCGCTCCGCTCGCAGATGCCGACGACCTCGCCGAAGGCCAGCTCGCACTCCGCCTCCGATCCGTCCAGCTCGACGATCAGGGCGGCGCCCACGTCGAGACGGTAACCGGCGCCGGTGGCCTCTTCGGTTGCCTGGATTGCGAGGCGGTCCATCATCTCGATGGCGCCGGGCACGATCCCGGCGGCGACGATATCCGAAACCGCGTGCCCTGCCTGCTCCATGGTCTCGAAGAACGCCACCAGGGTGCGGAACCGCTCGGGCACGGGAATGACCCGCAGCACGATCTTGGTCGCTATCCCCATGGTGCCCTCCGACCCTACGAACGCGCCCATCAGGTCGTAGCCGGGATGATCCATCTCCTTCCCGCCCAGGTTGACTACCTCGCCGTCGGGCAGGACCACCTCCAGACCCACAACGTAGTTGGTCGTGAAGCCGTACTTGAAGCAGTGGGCACCGCCGGAGTTCTCGGCAACGTTTCCTCCGATGGAGCAGACGATCTGGCTGGACGGGTCGGGAGGAAAGAAGTGGGTGGGAGAAACCGCGGCCGAGACCTGCAGATTGGTGACTCCCGGCTCCACCACCACTCGCTGGTTGGCAAGGTCCACCTCGAGGATGCGGCGCATTCGGGTCAGGACGATGAGGACTCCCTCCTCGACCGGCACCGCCCCGCCGGAGAGCCCGGTGCCGGAGCCTCTCGCTACCCACGGGACCCCCGCCTCGTGGCAAATGCGGACGGCGTTGCGTACCTCCTCGGCGGTGTCGGGAAGCAGGACGATCGCCGGCATCGCCCGGTACCCGACCAGGCCGTCGGATTCGTAGGTGCGTAACTCGTGGGGATGGGTCAGCACCCGATCAGGCGCAAGAGCACGCTCGAACTGAGTCAGAAGCCCCTTGGCGTTTTCGCGTTCCATCGCTAGGACGAAAGATGCCGCCGCAGCGAGGCACTTTTAGGACGTGAGCCATATGACCCCATAACTACGACCGATCGTAGTGTAAAAGCGCAGACCTTGCGCCCCGATTCGTCGGACCGGGGGAGGGAGCCTGCAGATGACGTCGGAGTCCAGCTACGTCCAGTCCGACAAAACGCGCCGAAGGGGAAGGAATCCGGCGGTGGAGCAAAACGCTCGAACTAGCAGCAAAAAGCGGTCCTAGAGGTGCACTAGGACCGCCTTCAAGCTGAAAAACTAGTTGCGAGGGTAGGATTTGAACCTACGACCTTCGGGTTATGAGCCCGACGAGCTACCAGACTGCTCCACCTCGCCCACTTAGGTTAGCACAAGCCCGGCGGGCTCCAAAACGCTATGGATCAGGAACCCTGAGCCCTCGAGAGCGCCTCTCTTGCAGCCTGCAACTCCCTGCCGTAGGTCGCCCAGTCACCGTTGCGGGCTGCCTGCTCGGCGGAATTAAGATGGGCCAAAGCCTCGCTCAGCAGTTCGTCCTGGGTCCCGGTTGCCGGC
>DATLGP010000504.1:0-11337 GCA_035540395.1 Actinomycetota bacterium | reverse complement strand
AAGTCAGCGGGAAGGTGATCATGCTGGCGGTCACCACCCCCCAGAACAGTCCCTGGTGGGCCAGCCAACGGGGGACGCTCCGGCGGGCGATGAACCGCTGGAGCAGCAGAGTGGAGACAACGGTCCGCGGGACCGCGGTCACCGGGGCGCCGCTGCCGGGCCTGACCAGCAGTGCACTCCACCCTCGAGACAGATAGCGGCGAGCCGCCGGGCCGGCTGCCCAGACGACCGTTCGATAGGTGACGCCGTAGGCCAGGAATATGGTTGCGATGGAGTAGCCGAGCAGAGCAACATCGAAGTTGGCGAGGTTGCGGCTGCCGGCAAGTATCGCCGCCAGCACCGCCACTGCGGCGGCCGAGCCGGCCAGGGCCGCCCTGCGGTCGAGTCCGCCGGCCGGCAGGCTCGAATTCACCCCGGCGGTCACGGTTTCTGTGTCGTTCACCCGGCTAACGTTGGCAGGGGGACATTACGTCGTTGTATCTTCTCGGTTCCCTTCGCGTAAAGTCACCCCCTTCGGCCACACGCACGCCCCCGGGCGGGTTACCCTCCGAAGATGATCGACCCAGCCGGTGATGCGCCTTGAAACCGCCGGTTCCGCACGGGCTCCTGCTCACCGGAGGAACTTCCAGCCGCATGGGTGCCGACAAGGCGCTGCAAACGGTGGGCGGGGTTCCGATGGGTGTGATGGCCGGCCTGGCTCTTCGGCAGGCGGCTCGTCCGGTGGTGGCGGTGGGGTTCGACCCCGGCCTGGGTCTGGAAACGCTGTCCGACGACCGGCGGGGGCCGCTTGCGGCAATGCTCGCCGGCATGAAGCACCTTGCCGGCGCGGGTCTGAACGGCCCTGTGCTGCTCGTTGCCTGCGACCTGCCCTTCGTCACCGCCGACCTTTTGACCCTGATCGCCGGACAGCTGGGAGACGCCGAAGCGGCCGTACCGGTCAGCGAGGGACGGCTTCAACCGCTCGCCGCCTGCTACGCGCCCGCCGTGACCGCGACGGCGGATGACCTGGTCGGCGGAGGCGAGCTGTCGATGCGTGCCCTGTTGGAACGCATCGACGTGAAAAGGGTCGAAGCCGAGGTGTGGCGCCGGGTCGCCGGGCCGAGGGCGCTGGCCGACGTCGACACCCCCGCCGAGCTGAGAGCGGCCAACGTGTCTCCCCCCGGGGTGCCCGGTTGAGGAGCCCCCTATCGGTGGATGACTACCGCCGCGAGGTGCTGGCAGGCGTCGAGGCCCTATCGCCTCGAAACCTTCCGCTGGAAAACGCCTATAACTGCGTTCTTGCCGAGGACCTGACGGCCGCCCGCGACCTTCCTCCGTTTGCCTCTTCGGCGATGGACGGCTTTGCCCTGCGGTCGGCCGATATCGCTGCGGCGTCGCCCGAGCATCCGGTGAAGCTGCAGATCAGCGGAGAGGTACGAATGGGACGGCCCTGCGAATGCGGGGTCACCGACGGCCAGGCGGTGTCGGTACCCACCGGAGGGACCATGCCTTCGGGCGCGGATGCCGTGCTTCCGGGGGAGCTTTGCCGGGCGGAGGGGCGGGAGCTTACCGTGACCTGTGGCTGCCGGCCGGGCCACAACGTCCGGCCGGCAGGCGAGGACCTGCGGGAAGGCGAGATCCTGGTTCCGGCGGGTCGCCGCCTCGAGGCGGCAGACCTGGGCGCCCTGGCAGCCGGCGGATACGGCCGGGTCCCGGCGGTTCCCCGGCCCCGGGTTGCGATTGTGTCTACGGGCGACGAACTGGTGGACCCGGGCACCGAGCCGGGGGCGGGTCAGATAAGCGAATCCAATTCGTTCCTCCTCAAGGGCCTGGTGCAGGGATCCGGCTGCGAACCGGCGACCCGAAGCCGGGTGCCCGACGACCCGTCCGCACTGCTTGAAACGCTGGCTGCAGCGGCCGCCGCGGCCGATGCCATCGTCTGCTCCGGCGGCGTTTCCGCCGGGAGGGACGACCCGGTAAAGCGTGCATTTGCCCGCGATTCGTCGGTGGCTTTCTTCCGGGTGGCGGTTCAGCCGGGCAGGCCGCAGGCCTTCGGCCACTTCTTCGGCAAGCCTTTCTTCGGACTACCCGGCAACCCGATGGCGGCACTGGTGGCCTTCGAGCTGTTCGTCCGGCCGGCGCTGAAAAAGCTGGCCGGCGCCGACCCCAGCGTCGACTACGTGAGGGCAACGCTGGAGGAGCAGGTGGGGGCAGCTGCCGACTGCGTCAGGTTCGTGCCGGTCCGGCTTGCCGGCCGGGAACCTGTTTGCGTCGCGTGCCCGGCAGGGCGCCGGCGCTCCAATCAGCTCGTAGCTCTGGCCCGGGCGGACGGGCTGCTGGAAGTGCCGATCGGACCGGACCTGAAGGCGGGAGACCCGTGCCGGGTCATCCGCATCACGCCGGGGTGAGGAGTAGGTTAAAGAGAGAGCGGCCCGGCAGCCGGGGAAGCTTACAAACGGTAGATCCGGGGAATGGTGAGGTAATGACAAACAAACGACTTCTACGCATCAGGACTTTCACCGCACTGATGCTCGCATCGGTGTTCTTCGCATCAATGACGGGCAACGCAGCCGCGTTCATTGGCTCGCTGGATCTATCGGGCCTGCTCGGGCTTCAGCACTCATCCCAGCCACCTCCGCCTCAGGTCTATCCGTCTTCCTCGGGCGACCTTCCCCCACCTCCACCGGCCCCGGCTCCAGCGGCCGGCGTACAAGCGCCGCCTCCGGCGGTTTCAGCTCCGGCCGCCGATGTCACCGCGCATGAAGTACCTGCCGGATCCGGGTCGGGCAGACGGGTGATCTACGCGGTGAGCGCCCAACGGGTATGGCTGGTTAACGAGGACGGCTCACTCCACGGCACCTGGCGGGTCTCCGGCCGGGCCGGAGAGCCGAACCCCGGCAGCTACTCCGTTTTCTCCCGCTCCCGCCACGCTCGGGCAAAGGCGCCGGGTATCACCATGGAATACATGGTTCGGTTCGTCAGGACTTCCGGTTTGCCAATCGGGTTCCACTCCATCCCGGTAAATCGCCGGGGGCAACAGATCCAAAGCGTGGAAGAGTTGGGCACGTTCCAGAGTCTTGGCTGTGTCAGGCAACGCTACGAGGACGCGGTGACCATGTGGAACTTCGCTCAGATCGGCACCCCGGTGATCGTTCTCCGCTGACCAGCGGGTCCAGATTACCCATCTCCTCCAGCGCAGTAGGATGGGGCAGGCACAAATTTTCCAAGCGTCTGGGAGGACCCATGGCTGATGAGACCACGCAGGTAACAGAACCCGACGAAGAGGTTGAGGAGCCAACCCCCGCCGGAACGTCCCTGCCGGTGGCGCCGGGATCTAGCATCAAGACCAAGCCCGTCAAGGGCGACGTAAAAGTCGATTTCACGAACCCCAACCGCGAAACGCTGAAGCCGCGGGTGAGCAAGGACCAGAAGGTGTTCACGAACGGCTTCAAGATCCCGGGCTTCAGCGGTTACACCGACGTTCCGGGCAAAGTATGCGTGGACTGCGGGTGGCGTGGGATGAAGTTCTCGAAGTCGTGCGCCAAATGCGGCGGGGAGCTGGTTGCGGAGTAATCGTTAGCGGCGGGGCTCCCAGGAGAACCGCCGTACCGCGACCAGCAGTCCCAGCGCACCCCAGGCGACGAGCACCGCAAGACTGGCAGGCTGAAACCCCGCCGCTCCGGCCGGCGGAAAGAACACGTGCTGCATGGCCTCGCTGAAGTGACGAACCGGAAACACCTTTCCCAGAACGTCCAGCCACGCCGGCGGGTCCTGCAGCGGGATGAACACGTCGGAGATGAACAGCAGCGGCAGGATGCTGGCGTTCACTATCGCCGGCGCCGCGTCGGCGTTGGGGACCACCGTGGTGATCGCCATGCCCAAAGCCGCGAAGCAGGCGGCGCCGAGCGCCAGTGTGACGACGAATGCCGGGATCGAGCTCGCCGGCAGCCGGGCCTCATAGAACAGCATTCCGAAAACCAGGCAGATCAATACCAACAGAAGCCCTATCGCGACTGCGTGGAGCATCCTCGCCGTCAGGTAAGCCCAGCCGGGGAGCGGAGTACCCTTTACCCGTTTCAAGACCCCGAGGTCGCGGGCGAAGGTCAGGCTCATCGCGATGTTGGTGTAACAAGCGGTGATCACCGAGAAGGCGGCGATACCCGCTATGTAGAAGGTCGCCACGCTCACGGTGTTGCCGTTGATCACTATCTCGGCCGACCCGAACAGGGTCGTGAAGATGATGAGGAACAGCAGGGGAAAGGCAAATGTGAAGAAGGCGGCAGCGGGGTTGCGCCAAAACGCCTTGTTGGTAAACCGCAATTGCCGAACAACCAGGGCGGCTCCGCTCACGATGCTTCCTCTATCTCTTCGGCGGCGGTGGCCTCCTCCGGCTGCGTCAGCTGCAGGTAGATGTCCTCGAGACTGGGCCGGTTGACCTCCAATCCCTCCAGCGATAGACCGTGAGCCAGGGCCCACCCGGTCAGCTCGTGAAGGAAGTACACCGGGTTGGAGGTGGAGAACTCCAGGAACTCCCCCGCTTCGGTGGCCGTTGCCAGCACCGGGGCAGGCAAAGTCGTCTTGTCCGACAGCTTGAACCTGATGACCGTGGCGCCGAGATCCCGCCCGGCCAGCGTCTCCGGCGGGCCCTCTGCAATGATGACCCCCTGCGCAATGATCGCCACCCGGTCCGCCAGGTACTGCGCCTCGTCCATGAAGTGGGTGGTGAGAAATATCGTCTTCCCGGTAGCGGCCAGCGCCTTGATCATGTCCCATGCGCTGCGGCGCGCGCCCGGGTCGAACCCGGTGGTCGGCTCGTCCAGAAACAGCAGATCCGGATCTCCGGCCAGGCCAACCCCCACGTCGAGCCTGCGCTGCTGGCCTCCGGACAGCTTGGTCACCCGTACGTCGGCCTTGTCGGTGAGCCCTACCAGCTCCATGATCTCCTCGGGCGACCGCGGGTTCGGGTAGTAGCCGCCAAAAAGTGAGAGCGTCTCGGCCACCGTGAGGTAGGGATCCATGCCGGTCGACTGCAGGACTATGCCGATGCGTGACTTCAAATCGGAATCATCGTTCTGGGGATCGTGTCCCAGGACCTGCACCTCACCTGAGTCCCGGTCACGGTAGCCTTCGAGGATCTCGACGATCGTCGTCTTTCCCGCCCCATTGGGGCCCAAAAGGGCGAAGACCTCGCCTTCGGTCACCTCGAGGTCCACGCCCCGGACCGCTTCCAGGCTGCCGTAGGACTTGCGCAGCCCCGAAACTGATATTGCCGAATCGGCCGTGATGGGTTCTCCCCGCTTCAGTTGTTTGGATGCAGCCATTCAAAGGGATCTCAGTCTAGCGAACGAAGTCTCCGACTACGGGGGTTTAGCGCCTGCAGGCCGGTGGTTCCAGGGCACTGCCACGCCGACTATCACAATGTCGTCCCGGGGGGACCCGGACTGAAAGTCCACAACCTCCTCCAGCAATCCCTCCACCCGGTCCTTCAGGCGGATGCCCTCTTTCTCGACCGCACCCCGCAGTCTTCGCTCGCCGTAAAATTCGTCCCCGCGGCGAGCCTCGGTCACCCCGTCGGTGTAGAGGACCATCACGTCTCCCGGCTCCAGCAGCAGCTCCTGGTCATGCAGGACCGGGTCGGCGAAGCTTCCGAGGAACAAACCCGGCCTGCCCACGGCCCGTGCCCGGGTTCCGGGTTTCACCAGCAGGGGGAGGGGGTGGCCGGCGGACGCGGCGACCACCTGCCATCCCTCCTGCGTGCGGTGAAGCCGCAGCAGCGCTGCTGTGCAGAACCGGTCTGTGTCGTGACGCATCAGGACCTCGTTTACCACCCTGAAGACCTGCGAGGGCTCGGCGTGGCGAACGGCCGCCGCCCGAACCCAGTAGCGGGCAAAGGCGGTCACCACCGCTGCCTCCACGCCCTTGCCCCGGACGTCCCCGACAACCACCACCCACCGTTGGGGGCCTATCTCGAAGACATCGTAGAAATCTCCTCCCACCTCGTCACCGGCTCCCGCCGGCCGGTAGACGGCGCATACCTCCAAACCGGGGATCTCAGGCGGCTCCGGGGGTATCAGTGTCTGCTGCAGGGTCCGCACCAACGACCTTGCCCGGCGCTCCGAATCCTCGGCCCGCCGCTTCGCCAGAACTAGTTCCTGCTCGTACCGCCGGCGCTCGGTTGCGTCGAAGACCGCCGTGCGGACCACGAGAGGGGCCCCTTGATCGTCTCGCTCCAGGACCGAGTTAACCAGCGCGGGAAGGCGCTCGCCGCCGGCTTTGACCACCTCCAGGGCTATCTCCCGGGCAGTCCCCTGCATTTGAAGCATAGGAGCGTAATGGGTCTCGTGGTAGATCCGGCCTCCGGCGGTCAGCAGCTCGGCGAACGTGCGCCCCACCAGCTCGTCCCTTGAGTAACCGGTCCAGGTGAGAAAGGTCTGGTTGACCTTGATGATCGTCCCGTCCGGGGTGGTCGACAGATAGCCGCAGGGAGCCCGGTCGTAGAGCTCATCCGCATCGTCGTCGGCCAGCGCCCCGTAGAACGCCTCGAGCGCAGCGTCGGCGCCCGCCTCGTCGATGGGCCGTTCAGCCACCCACGAAGTCTGCGATTGCAGCAGCGGTAGCGTCGGGCTTGCTGAGATGGGGACAGTGCCCGGTGGCATCGAGCAGCACCAGCGAACAGTCAGGGATCGCGTCGCAGACGAACTCCCCGACGGCAACCGGGGCAATCGCGTCGTTGGTGCACTGCAGAACCAGCGACGGGGTGGTGACCCGCTTCAGGTCCTCCCGGTTGTCGGAAAGAAACGTCGCCCGGGCAAACCGATGGGCCATCTCGGGGTCGGTGCGGCAAAAGCTTGCCTCCAGCTCCGCGCCCAGTTCAGGTCGGTCGTTGTTTCCCATGATGACGGGGGCCATGGCACTCGACCATCCCAGGTAGTTGCTCTCCAGCGACTCCAGCAGCTCCTCGATATCCGATTCGCTGAACCCCCCGGCGTAGGGCGGGTCGTTTGTGTAGCAAGGGGACGGCCCTAACAGCACGAGCTTTGCAAACCGCTCCGGCTCCTCGATCTCGGCCAGCACCCCGATCATGGCGGACACGGAGTGTCCGACAAAGATCACCTCTGCCAGCTCGAGCTCCCGGCAGACGGACAGCAGGTCCTGGGCGTAAGCCGAGAGCGTGGTGTATCGGTCCGCCTCCGATATCGGCGGCCGGGTGCCACCGTGGCCGGGATAGTCGAACAAGACCACACGAAATTCTTCTTCGAACACGGGGCTGACGTACCGCCACATGTTCTGGTCGCACCCGAACCCGTGCGCGAACACCATCGGCCGGGCCCCTTCGGGACCCGCGATCGTTACGTTGAGTTGTTCGAGAACGCCCACGTACCGATTATGCCGCTTACATCAGGTTCGGGGTGTGCAGCTCCGAGAGGTAGCGGGAGGTTTCCCGGTCGAAGCCGGCCGCCCTCAGCCGGCGGATCCGGTTGGTCTCCATCAGCCCGGTCAGCTCTTTGACCGCCGCCGCCCCCTGCCGCAGAGCGGCGGCGCTCACCGAGCCCGAAGCCAGGATGGTCAGGGACTCCAACAGAACCGGGCTAAGGCCGGTCAGGGATGAAAGCTTTGCCGCTCGGGCCTCGACCGCGGCAATGAGCTGGCGGGTGGAGTCCGGGTCCAACTTCTGGCTGCGCCGAACGTGCGAGATACCGAAATGCACGTGGCGCTGCTCGTCGCGGTGGGCCAGCCGGGCACACGCCGCAGTGGCCGCATCTGGCGCGTTGCGGGAGATGAACCCAAGCAGGTCGATGAACGTTCCCTCGCCAAGGACGTTGAGCAGCAGGGAGGCCGAGCTGAAGTCGTCCTCCTCCAGCAACGAGTGCAGGGACATTTGGGTCGATGCCAGGGCATAGCCGCGCTCGCCGCCGATGAGAGCCCGCTTGGTGAACACCTCGACATGCCTTGCTTCATCGTTGATGTGGCTGGCGAGCCACATCAACACGTCGACGAAAGCCGCATTGACCTGCGGCAGGAATTTGGCCGGCACGTAAAGCGCCACGTACTCGTTCGAGGCGATGAACGTCATGACCTGAGCCACCGCCTTCTCCACCTGGTCGGGCAGCCCGAGGGCTTCGTTCCACGGGATGTCGGCGGTGGCGTCCCATTGCGACGAGCTGGCCCGCTCGGTCAAGTCGGTGAGATCTTCCGCCCACAACTCGTCGTGGGAGTTGAGCCGCCAGGCGTAGTCGGGCCCTCCCGCCTCCGGGACGGCTCCCAGCGGGATCAGACCGCGCGTCGCCCGGGCCGTCGCCGGTATTCGCTCCGGTGCTGCGGAGACCAGGTCCGTGGTGTGAAACTGGCTGCCCAGGCGCAGCGGCATCGGGTCCCCCCGGGGGGGAAGGTCCGGAGCGAGAATCGGCACTGCGTCGCCCCGGCGGACCCGGACCACGAACCGCTGTCCGTGGCCGTTGTGCTCCTTCCAGTCCCGCTCCGCGTGATGTCCGGTGGAGCGGGCCCACCCCGGAAGCTCCAGAGCGGTGGCGCGGCTCGAGGTGGCAACGTCGATCGTCTGGCCGGGCTCGGCGGCCTGAAAAACGGTGGAGAGCAGGATTTCGAGCCCGTCGCCGAACTCGATGTCTCCTGCGTCCACCACCCTGGTTGCCGGCGCGGCCGGCCGATGGTCGGCTGTACTCATACCAAACGTCTCCGGTTACTCGAGATACCCCTGCTGAACCATTGCCTCCTCCAGCGTCGCATAGCCCCGTTCGTCGCCCGGAAGCCATTTGCGCACCCCCTCCAGGTCCATGGCATTTCGCAACCCGGGATCGTTGTAGTCCATGGAGAGTAGCGCCTGCCCCCAGCGGTCGCCCACTGCCCGGTCCAAAGAATCGAGGGCGGTGAAGTTGCAGTGGTAGTAGTCCTCGCTACGCCACTGCACTTCCAGGCCGGCGACAAGCGGGTCCGCCTTGTTCTTGAGCGATGCCCACAGCGGCGCCCCCACCACTCCGGCGTCCACCTCACCATCGGCTACCGCCCGGAGCACCTTGAGCTCGGAGTCGCCCGTGTCCCCGTGCTTGCCGAGGTCTGTGTCGAAACGGGTCAGCCGGCACTCGGCTGCAGCATCCAGCCCTTCCCGGTCCAGGTAGTACAGGGGAAGGATTGCGGCATGACCGGAGTCCCGGCTCCCAAGCGCCAGGCGGCGGCCGGCGAGCTCGGGCACCTTGTCGAATCCTTCTCCCCTGCGGGTGACCAACAGGGTTGCCCAGTCGCTGTCCACGTCCCGCATGCCCAGTATCCGCACCGAGCCGCCGGCTGCGTGGCGAGCGCGCACGTAGGCGGTATTGGTGTTCCACCCGATGTGAATCTGACCGGACAACAGTGCCTCCACCTGCCGTTCGTAGTTCGAAAACAGCACGTAGTCGACCGGCAGGCCCTTGGAATTGAAGTACTCGCGGAACACCTCCCATATGGGCACCACTCGTTCGTGGTAGGCGACTGCGCCCACCAGCAAGGTGGGGTCGCTCACGGTACCGGCAGACCGGTGAGAGCTTTGCCGATCCAGGTTCGAAGCACTGCGTTGGTGGGGGCCATCACCGCTCCCGCCCGGGCGTCGCGGAAGTGACGCTCAACCGGTAGGGCGGGGGTATAGCCCTGGCCGCCGGTGGCGGTCATCGCCAAACCGGTAACCTCCTGCGCAGCTTCGGTTGCCGAGACCTTGGCCTGCATGATCGGGACCAGTGCACCGGGGTCACCGGCATCACCCAGCGCGGCGGCATGGCGCACCAGCAGCCGGGCCTTGCTGGTGGCCATGTCCATGTCGGCGACGAGATGCTGGATGTACTGCACCTCGGCCAGACTCCCGCCTGAATCGTACTTCCGGCTCTTGATGTGCTCGCCCGCTGCCGAGGAAGCTGCCCGGGCGATGCCCACGCTGACCGAGGCCAGGCCCACCAAAAACCACGGTGCCACCACCCCGAAGACCAGCTCTCCCCCCTTTCCCGGTGCACCTACTCGTTGTTCGAGAGGGAACTGCACGTTATCCAGGTTCATCGCGATGCTGGAGTTGCCGGCCATGCCCAGCCCCCACCAGGACCCGTCCCAGGTCAGGCCGGGGTCGGACCTGCGCAGAAGGTAGGTGTCGGCGCCTTCTTCGGACTGCACAAGGATCAGGTAATAGTCGGCGTGTCCGCCGGAGGTGACAAAGGTCTTTCGCCCGCTGACGCTCACCGAGCCGTCGTCGTTCTTCTCGGCTTTCAGCTCGGGGGCGTAGAAGTGGGCGCCGGTTCCCCGCTCGCTGAAGGCAAGCGTGCCGAGCGCCCGGGTTTCTACGATGTCTTTCACTGCTGCCTGGGCAGCAGGGCCGCCACCCCCCTGCAGGGTCGCAACCGTCACCGAATGCATCAAAAACACCATGCCGGTGGAGGCACAGGCTCCTCCGATCAACTCGCAGGCCCGGGCCAGGTGGGTCAGCGAACCTCCGGCGCCTCCGTGCTCGGGTGACGCCACCAACCCGAACGCTCCGGTGTCGGCCAGGATGTCGAGGTTGTCGTCGGGGAACTTGCCCTCGGCATCGACCGCAGCGGCGTTGGCGGCAATCGCCGCCACCGATCCGTTGATGGCCTCGAGCATCTCGTCGGCGGTTGGCATGGGTGCAGAATCCTTTCTCGGGGACCGGCGGGGTGGTGCCGGCTCCAAAGTGGTCTCGTAGTGAATGGGGGAAGGAGCCTCGCCGGAGGATTGCTCCGGCACCTCAGGCGGGGCCGGCTCGTCCTGAACACCTCCCGCCGGGCTGCCGGCGTGCCCTGCCCGCCTCCATCGAAGAGGAGCAGCGCCGGCAGACGGGAGGGAAGGGGAATCGTCAAGGCTCATGGGGACTCAGTATAAAAGGCTCGGATATTTAGAATAAGTGATCGTTTTAGACAAGTTGCGCGCAGCTGCCGCCTTGGATTTCAAGCAACCGACTTCCTTTGCTGACGGCCCACCGCAAGGGCCCGGGCCCCCAAGCCAAAAGTGCAGGCTAAATGTCGAAAAATCCATCGAAAAAAGGGAAAAAGGTTTCTCGTTAACCGCCTCTGGCTATACGCTAGATCACTGCAGTTAAGGATCCGAGCAAGATCCAGGTTAAGGAGACAGAAAATGAAGCAGGGCTTATCGAAAATTCTCAGGGTACTGACGATGCTGGCGCTTGCGTCGGCGCTGTTGGTCCCCACCGCCTCGGCAGTTAACCTCTGCCCAGTTGTAGTCGTCCCCATCGTGGACGTCGACGGCCCGGGTAACGATGGTGCCACCGCCGGCGGCAGCGCAGGTGCGGCTTGTGAGCAGGAATTCGACCTGACCTCGGGCGACAACGAGCAGGTCGCAGTCACCGGT
>DATLGP010000503.1:0-2854 GCA_035540395.1 Actinomycetota bacterium | reverse complement strand
GCCCGCACCACGCCCTGCACCACCGGATCCACCGACTCGAGGTGGCTGGGGTTGGAGACCACCGAGACCTCCATCGACACGCCCTGGGGATTCACGTAACGGCCGCTGGCACCGATGTGGTACTTCACGTCCCCTGAGCCGTGAACCGTTTCCGGGTCGATATCGCCCTGGAACTCCTTAAAGATCTGGGTGTAGCTCTTTCCGATGATGTTGGCCAGAACGTTGAGCCGTCCCCGGTGGGCCATACCGATTACCGCCTCCTCCATCGGCGCTCTGGTCGCAGAGTCCAGGACCGCGTCCAGCATGGGGATGAGACTGAGCGCTCCCTCCAGGCTGAAGCGTTTGTGCCCCAGGTACTTGGTGTGGAGGAATGTTTCGAACGCCTCCGCTGCGTTCAGCTTGGCGAGGATGCGGTCGTGGTCCTGCGGCCCCATCTGGATATCGACGCCCTCTACCCTCTGCTGAATCCACCGCTTCTCCTCCGGAGCGGAGATGTGCATGTACTCGATGCCCACCGTCCGGCAGTAAGCGTCGCGGAGCACGGTGAGGATGTTGCCCAGCGTCTCCGGCCGGCCGGCGTCGCTGGCCCGCCGGTTCAGCTCACTGACGTTGGCCAGGCTGCCGGTCGAGAACTTGCGGTCGAGGTCCCAAATGGTGAATCCGTAGGTGGCGGGATCCAGCTCGGAGGGCAGCTTGGGCGGTTCGGTGTCCAGGGGGTCGAGGTCGGCGATCAGATGGCCCCTTACCCGGTAGATATTGATCAGCTGAAGCACCCGGGCCTGCTTGGCGTAAGCCTCCTGGCTGTTGCGGGTGGGGTTGCGGTCCACCCGCCACTGCACCGGCACGTACGGGACACCCATGCTGGCGAAGATCTGCTCGTAGAACCCGTCTTCGCCCATCAAAAGACGCTGCACCTCGGCCAGGAACTCGCCGCTCAGGGCGCCCTGGATCACCCGGTGGTCGTAGGTGCTGGTGAGCGTCACCACCTTGCCGATCCCGATGTCGGCCAGCATGCTGGGATCGGACCCCTGGTACTCGGCCGGGAAGGCGATCGAGCCGACACCGATGATTGCCGCCTGGCCCTCCATGAGCCGGGGCACCGACTGTGCCGTCCCGAGCATCCCGGGGTTGGTCAGGGTCACCGTGGTCCCTTCCAGGTCGTCCGGCGTGATCCTGCGGGCCCGGACTTTGCGGATGACCTCCTCGTAGGCGGCGAAGAACTGGGCAAAGCTCAGCCGGTCGGCACCTTTGACGTTGGGAACCCACAGGCTGCGTCTGCCGTCGTCGTGCTTGATGTCCACCGCCAGCCCCAAATTGAGCTCGGGATGATGGATGGCGGCCGGCTTGCCCTCGCGCTCGCCGTACGAGGTGTTCATTCCGGGAAACTTCGATACCGCCCGGACCACCGCCCAGCCCAGCAGATGGGTGAAGCTGACCTTCTTGGAGCGGGAGCGGGTCTGGTGATTGTTCAGGATGTAGCGGTTTACCTCCAGCAGCTTCGCCGGAATCACCCGTACCGAGGTAGCAGTCGGAACGCTGAGGCTGTCCTCCATCCGCTCCGCCAGCACGGCGTCGGCTCGGGACAGCGGCCGGCCGGCCTGGCCGTTGGTCGACCCGTCGGGCGAGCGAGAAGTCGCAGCGGCCGGGATCGAGACCGGTCCGGGGGCAGATGGGGCGGCGGCTACCTCGTCCTCGGGTACCTGGGGCTCCGGCGGGCGGGCGCGGTGCTCGGTGGGGAAATAGTCCGCGAAGAATTCCTGCCAGGCCTCCGAGACCGAATTCGGCTGCCTGAGGTAGCGCTCGTGCATCTCCTGCATGAGCCACAGGTTGGGTCCAAACTGCGAACTGTCCAGCTTTGGCATCCGTCGCATCCCCCGGGGCGCCGCCCAATTTGGGCCTCCTACAAGGATATTCGCTGGCGGGGGTTAGGGCGGCCCTTGTCGGGCAAGTCCCTAAGTCCAAAGGGACCCGCCCCGGCGACCGACCGGCACGAGCCCCTTCGAAGCGAATCAGACTGCGGGCCCTGAGGCGCGCACCTCCTCGACGTGGGTGAGCGCTTCCTTGAGATCCTCCAGCCACTCCTGCTGGTTCTGGCCCACCAGCCGCACGCACCACGCCAGGGCGTGACTGCGGCTCTTGGCAACGCCGGCGTCCACCAGGCGGTCGAGCACCTGGCGCTCCGGCATCCGCAACCGGGTCATCACCGGCATGCTGAGGTTGGTGAACAGCACCCGGTCGGCGCCGCACTGAACCCCCCAGGAAACCTTCTTGCCGAACCGGGCCTCGGCTTCGGCTGCAATCTTCATCCGTTCCCGCCGGGTGTCCTCCCGGTGCTGGTTGATCCGTCCGGCGCGGGCGGCGGTCGCCGCATCGACGGAAGCGTCGTCGCCCAACTGAGGCTCGGCGATTGTTCCGACGATAAGCACCTCCTCCCGGTCGGCGGTGATCTCAGGCGGGCCCTCGTACAACCCGTCGGGAATCCTGCCGGCGAACCATCCCGAAACCTCGTCGCTTACAGTCATCACAACCTCCTTGTCCAGAAGATTGTAACTCTGTAATCACAGTTACACAATAGACGTGTAACTAGGAAGAAAGGTCGGGCGGGTTGTCGACCAGCTCCCCGAAACGGTAGGTGCGGACCACCATGCCGTCGGGCCCCCGGCTCACCTTCATGGTCGATCCATCCTTGAGCAGTTGGTAAGCTGCATGGGCAGTTTTGATCACCAGCAGACCGGCGGAGGTGGCGCCGATCCCAACCGGTTCGTCGTTCATGATCTCCCCGGGAGGAAGGTTGGAACGCAGCACGGCGACATCGGCCCGGATCTGCTCCTTGGCCTCCTCCGGAAGGGCTTCG
>DATLGP010000502.1:0-3419 GCA_035540395.1 Actinomycetota bacterium | reverse complement strand
GGACAGGCAGGTCGCCAAGGCCACCGAAATCCTGTCCGGAATGTTGGCGGAGGCTCCCAGCACCACCAAAGCCGCCAGCTAGGGGCGCCTGGTGCCCCACCGGTCGTGGGCCGGCGGGAGGGGCACTAGACTCGGGAGCATGGCCACCAAGAAGAAGAAGGCGACCGCGGGCGCGATCTCAAATCCCAAGGCCCGCCACGACTTCACCATCATCGACTCGTTCGAAGCCGGGATCGTACTGACCGGCAGCGAGATCAAGTCGATCCGCCAGGGGAAGGCCTCGCTGCGCGAATCGTTCGCGGTGATCCGGGACAACGAGGTCTGGCTGATATCGATGCATATCGCGCCCTACGAGAACGCCGGCTACTCCCAGCACGATCCGTTGCGCAAGCGCAAGCTGCTGCTGCACCGCAAGGAGATCGACACCCTGCTCGGCAAGACCAAGCTGCAGGGGCTGACCCTGGTCCCGCTGCGCTTGTACTTCTCCCACGGTCTGGCGAAGATCGAGCTGGGTCTGGCCAAGGGCAAGAAGACCTACGACAAGCGTGAGGACCTGAAGGCCAAGGACGCCAAGATGCAGGTGGACCGCATGATGGGGCGCCGCCGCTAGCGCCGTGCCGGAATGGGGAATGACCATCCGGTTCCCGGCGTTACACTGGTAACGGCACATTGAAAACTTAGCCAGGGGACGATTTGGTATCGAAGCCGGTCGTTTTGCTTGGAGGAAGCGGGTCGAGGTCCGGGAACCTCGTTAAAAAGTCCGGAAAATAACTTGAAACGTCGCTGCCTAAAGCGAGTTCCCGTCTAATGAAAGACGGGCGTCTCTACCGGTAGGGTCTGCGGATCGGATAGAGGCGTCATGCAGCAGACTGGCTCCAGTCACGCCCCGTCGGGTGACGTGCGGAGTGAGATTAATTCCCGACTGGACACCGGCGAGCTCGCCTAGGGCCAACGCAGGGTTGAGATAAGAATCTAGGCTACGCCCGTAGATGCCCCAAGTGGAAGCTGTGCTCACGGGGGTTCGAATCCCCCCGTCTCCAAGAGGGCTTTGCTCACAGAGCCCTGTTGGAGACGAGACAAAGTCGCCCGCCGGCTGGGTTTTCAGTTCTTTGGCTGAACTCGAGGTACCGTTTGCCCAATTACGAGCATTTCAAGAAATACGACGAGTGGAGCAAGCAGAAGCCGGCTGCCGAACCGGCTTCCCCTGCGTCCTCCGAGCCCAAGTCGGGGCTCGCCAAGGTGATGAGAACCCTGAAGGGGCGCGGCAAGAAGACCTGAGGTCGTCCCGGAATCCTGGTCAGCCCTCCGGCGGTTCGTACGGCGTGTTGCCCCAGTAGGAGTAGAAGGTGTCGTCGAGCTTCTTCCAGCCCGCCGCTGCCGCCGGTTCGTTGTCTTGCAGCCACCGGACGAAGTGGGGGCGGGTCCCGTCGGCGTCGGTAATGCCGTATTCCTCGCCCAGATCCCAGGAGGCGAAGACCCGCCCGTTCTTGGCGGCGACGCCCGGGTCCGCGGCTAGTGCGGCAATGCCTCGGCCGACGAACAGCGGCGTTTCCGAGGCGATAAACGAAGGCATCTTCACGGCCGCCTCCCGCCAGTTGGCTTCGGTCACTCCGAAGTTGTCGAGCATCCACTCCGAGCGCAGGAACCCCGGGGTGACCGCCACTGCGGTGACGTCGCGGCCCTCGAGCTCCTGGGACAGGCCGAATGCCATACGGATGACGGTCGTCTTGACCAGGTCGTAGAAGAAGTGGCCCCGGTAGAAGTAGGCGTCGCCATCGGTTATTTCGACCACCAGTCCGCCCTCCCGGATCCGGGGAAGCCCGTAGAAGCTGGTGATGATGTGGGTCTTGAGCGCGCGATCGAGAATCGTTAGCCCGTCCTCCAGCCTGGTTTCCCAGAGTCGCTTCCCCCACTCGACCAGGTCGTCGCCTCCCCAGATGTCGTTGACCAGGATGTCCAGTTGACCCACCCGATCGAATAGCTCGGCAACTTGTTCGGGCACCGTGTGGTCGACCCGCACCGGTATCCCCCGGCCGCCCGCCGCAGTGACGAGCTCGGCGGTTTCATTGATGGTTTCCGGACGATTTGCCATCCCGGGACTGCCGGGCACGCTCCGGCCGGTGCAGTACACGGTGGCTCCCGCTTCGCCGAGTGCCCGGGCGATGCCTCGACCGGCGCCGCGGGTGGCCCCGGCCACTACTGCGACCTTGCCCTTTAGTTGCAGCACCTGCTCCTTCTCCGGGGCGAACGACACGTACTCGCCCCCTCCGCCCGCCGTTAGGTGTTGATCGTAACGCCGGTGGTCACCGGCTCCTCGGGTCTGGGTTGCACGCCCGGGGGCCTCAGGGGGTCGCTTGTCCCTTGCCCTGCACGCTGTCCGACTTCAGCTCCAGCTTGCCTTCACCCGCCGCGGCGATGATCCGCCGAGCCTTGTCGGCATCTTCGGCCGGGACGAACAGGTCTGAGGTGGTCATGCTTCCCGCCTCGGCGGGAGCGGTTCCCGAGGGGTTGGTGGCCTCCAGGCGCACCTTTATGCCGCTGCCTTCGAGCAGGGAGCGCAAGAGCAGGTGCTCGGTTGGATTGGGAGCGGTGTGAACGCTTACGTAGTCGCCTTCTTCAGTCATTGGCCGAGTCTACGGTCTGGACGCTCCCGGCGCACGCACCCGTGGGGGGATGGGACGGCTATGTCCCGAAGGCGGCCTTCGCCTCCTCCGGAGGCAGGCCCAGAAGGTGAAGCTCTATCGGCGCCAGCGGATTCCAAGCAGTTGCGTCCTGAATGTGGACCGCCGCCGGGTGGAAGACGAACCCGGCATCAGAGCGGACCTCGAGCTGCAGGCTGTCGCGCTCACGAAAAGCCGATCTCAGCTCCGCCTCGCCGGCGCTTGGGTCCATCGTGCACTCCATGAGCCGGCGAATGGCGGGTTCGACGGTCGAGTACGTGAACTCGGGGTCGAACCGGCCTCCGTAAACTCCCATCCGGGGTTGAAGGGGCCGAATCTCGGCCCGCCCGATGTAGGTCTTCCCGGCGAAGACCAGAACAGAGACCGGGCTAGTCATCCTCGGGCCGGTCGCCCGCCACCCGTTTGGTGAAGCCCCATGTGGGCGGGTCCACCGGGTCGGGGTTGCTCATGGCCCGCAGTTCCTTCCACCCGTTCCAGTAGAGCTGGGTCAGGCTGAGGGAATGGCCGGAGCGGTCCTTGATCACAATCATCGGGCTAAAGCCGGGAAATGCTTTGGTCAACCGCTGCTCGAACTCCACCAGCGAGCCAGTATCGACCGCCGGTCGCTGCTTGCCGAAGTACCCGAGACGCGCCCGCTCCCCCTCGATCACCAGCCGGGCCGTCCACAGGTACCCGGTCCACACCAGGCCGCCGGCGATGGCCAGCAGATAGATTGCGGTACCGCCTCCCCCGTCAGCC
>DATLGP010000501.1:0-2780 GCA_035540395.1 Actinomycetota bacterium | reverse complement strand
GGACAGGGTGACCTTCTTCACCTCGCCGGGCCAGGACAACCGGGCGGCGATGGAGCGAGCGGTCAAGGACTTCGGCTGGCCCGACTCGATGATTCATGCTGTGGACGAGGGAGGACGCCTGTGGAGGCACTTCGACGTGGTCTATCGGGGTGCGTGGATCTTCCTCAATGACGACGGAACCGTGCTGGAGCAAAGCCTCACCCATATAACCGAGGACGAGATTCGCAAGAATCTGGACCGGTTGGTCGACAGTTAGGTGCACAAACCCCGCATCAAGTTGCCGGGATGGCTACGCGTAGTCCTGGTCGCCGCCGTCTTCTCGCTGGCACTCTCGGCCACCGCAGTTCGAGGCGAGTACGATCTCGGGCCCGGCAAGATCGAGATCGCAATGCGTCCGCAATGGAGCGGCGCCACCATCGTGGCGGTTCCGCCGTTCGGAACGGTGACTGCGTCGACCCACCGGTCCCCGGTGGCCGTCATCATGTCCCCCCAATCGGTGGACATCCTGAGCGCCCAGCAACTGGTGGAGAGCCGGCCGAACCAGCGCTCTTTGGTTGCCAGCCTGAGGGCGGACCTGGAGAGCGCCCTGCGCAAGTATGCGTTTCGTCTGTTGTTGGGGGGATTGCTGGCCGCCTTGATCGCCGCCGGCGTGGCCAGGGCCCGCAAACCGGCCGAATTCCTGGCAGCTATAGCGGTCGGGGCCCTGGTGCCGGTCGGCCTCTACGCCGCCGCTTTCGCCGGGTACAACGCCGACGCATTTCGCCAGCCCACCCTGACCGGCGCCCTCAGTCGCTCGCCCGAGCTTCTCGGACCGGTTCAACAGTTCGGGAGTCGGTTCAACACCCTTCGCAGCGAACTGGACCAGATCGGGTCCATCACCTTCCAGCTCTACCAGTTCCTGGCCCGCCAGTCCCCCATTCCCGAGGACGCCATCCGGATACTTCACATAGCCGATCTGCACCTGAACCCGGTGGGCTACGACGTATCGCAGCAGGTGGCCGAAAGGTTCGAGGTGGCTGCGGTCATTGACTCGGGAGACGTAACTGCCGAGGGGACACCGGTGGAGTCTCCCTTCGTCGAGCGGATTTCAGAGTTTACGGTCCCCTACCTGTTCATTCGGGGGAACCACGATTCCCTCGTCACCCAGGACGCCGTCGCCGCCCAGCCCAACGCGCTGGTCCTGGACGGTGCCGCCACCGAAGTGGAAGGCCTGACGATCTTCGGCATCGGCGACCCGCTCTATACACCGGACAAGACGGTGGAACAGCCTTCAAACCAGCAACAGCGGGAGGCCAAGCTCGAGTTCTCCGAAACCGTCCGGGATCGAGTGGGCGCACTACAGGAGCCGCCGGACGTGGTGGTGGTCCACGACCGGCTAACCGCCGTCGGCCTGCACGGCAGAGTCCCGTTGATCCTGCACGGACACGAACACAAGTGGGGGAACCGGGAAGAAGAAGGCACCCTGGTCCTCGGCGTCGGCAGCACCGGCGCCGCCGGGCTGAAGTCGCTCGCTCCGGACTCCGACACCCCGATCTCGCTGCAGGTTCTGTACTTCGATCGGGAAGGCAAGCAACTGCTGGGATACGACCGCATCGAGGTCAGGGGCTCGAGCCAGCAGTTCACGCTAAACCGGACTATTGTCTCGCCCTTGGAGCCGGACGAAACCGGGACGCCGGACGCCGAACCCGAGGAAACCCCCTCTCCTGGCGGCGAGCCGGCAGATGCTGCGCTGCGGTCGCCTGCCGCCGGGGTCCAACCGCCCCAAGGGTCCCCGGCGCCCTAGCTTGGGGTCCGGCCGGCGTGAAATAGGGCGTTCGCTGCGCGATCATGTAAAGACAACTCCATTCGATTCAGCCGACCTTTAAGGAGGCTCCTATGCCCGAGTACAAATGTGACCACTGCCACCTCACTGTGGACGCTGATGACGATGACCGCGACTGCCCGATGTGCGGCAAGGAAATGCACTCCATCATGCGCAAGAAGGAATGCTCCATGAGGCCGAGCGAGCAACTCCGGGGCATCGGCGCGGGCTAAGCGCAGCCGGGGGTAGTCGCAGCCGGCCCAGGTCAACCTTCCGGCGCCCGCATCGCGCCACGATGCGCTCGGCGCCTTTTGTTCCTATTATTGCCAATCATGGGGCTTTTGGATCGGACAGTTCGTGCCCGGCGCGAGGAGCTGGGGCTGGGACAGGGTGCTCTGGCCGAGCGGGTGGGGGTGACTCAACAGACGATCTCCCGCTGGGAGAACGGCGAGGTTGTTCCTCCCCCGAAACGGCTCGCCAAGCTGGCCGCTGCCCTGGGCTTGGACACCAGGAAGCTCCTGGCCTACGCCGGCTACCTGGGAGCCGAACCTGAAACTAGCCAGTGGGAGGGCCTGACCGCCTTCTACGAGCGGATGCCGGAGCTGTCCAACCAGGAGCTGTTGATCATCGTAGAACGGGCCGCCGAGGAACTGCGTTCCCGCCTTTCCGAGCTGACGGAGAGCAGGGCAGTCTGACCCGGTCCCGCCGCTTTCGGTGCACCGATGGCGGGGAAAGCGAAAGCACCGTAGGCTGCGCTGCATGCCCACATTTGAAGAGTTGGACGCTTTGACGTCCAAGGAGCTTCACGACGAAGCGGTCCGCCTTGCAGTTAAGCGCCTGGACGTTCACTTCTTCCTTGAGCTGCTGGCCACCATCCCCGCCGCTGAGATGGTGGCGGGAAACCCCGACGAAGCCAACGAGGACGTGGCCAGCGTGGCCAAGCGCCTGCAGGACGCCATGCACGCCGACGAAGGGGAGC
>DATLGP010000500.1:0-7373 GCA_035540395.1 Actinomycetota bacterium | reverse complement strand
GTCCGGGAAGGGAGCGGTTTCCGGGGCGAGGTCCTCCTGGTCGATCGCTTCGGCAATATTCAAACCAGCCTTCGTGCGCGCGAGTTGCGCGAGCTGGGACTACAGCCCGGCGATCCGGTGGTGGTCGGATTAGGAAAAAAGCGGCTTGCGGCCGTCGTTCGGGAGTCCTACTCGTTCGGCAAACCCGGCGAGTTGCAGCTGATCGTCGACTCCCACGCGAGCTTGTCGCTGTGCGTGAATCGCGGCAGTGCCGCCGCGCTGCTGGGAATACACGAATCCGGATCGCCGGTGTTTGTGGGCGCGCCGGAACCGGACCGACCGGGATAGGGAACTTGCGGACGGGTCAGCGGGGAATGCTGCTGACCTGCATCACGCCCAGTGCGCCCATTACCAGGATTGCCAGAAGCAGAACGGCAATTGCCAGGATCGTATTCCGTCTCACCAAATGAGAATATCCTGACCGGTGCATGGTCGGCCGGCTCTGGGGGATTTGAGAATGAACGGTTTTATTTACAGCATCATTGTGGGCGGGATAGCGGGCTGGCTTGCCAGTATCGTCACCGGCGTCAACGAACGGATGGGATGCCTGCTCAACATTGTGGTGGGCATTATCGGCGGCGTTATCGGCGGCTGGGTGTTTCAGCAGATGAACTGGCAGATGCCGGGCGGAGCCTGGGTAGGCCCGATCCTGGTGGCCTTCGTGGGGGCTTCCCTGCTGCTGGCAGTAGTTCGTCTGCTTACGGGGGGCCGGCGCTACTACTGACTACTACTTCCCCAATTGAAGGGTTAGCTCGCAGATAGCCCGCTCCAAGGTCTGCAGGCCTTCGGCCTTGCCCACGCACAGAGCGACTCCGACTCCCGCCGCCTCCTGCTTCAGCGCTTTGTCGACGTATGCGGTGTACAGAATGATGTTCTGGTCGGGGTGCTCGGCGAGGATGCGCCGGGAGGCTTCCAGTCCGTTCATGCCGGCCATGGCGTGATCTATGACCAGGACGCTAGGACGGTGCTCGGCGGCAAGCTCGATGGCCTGAGGCCCGCTGGCGCCCTGCCCGACGATGTTGAACCCGTCGAGGGTCAGCAAAGAGACAAGCATGTCGAGAACGTGCTTGGTGTCGTCGACGACCACTATGTCTATCGCCAAGGTGTTCCTTTCACTCGAGCCGGTTGGCGACGTGTCCCGTACAAACCCTTCAATTCACATTACTTGAAGTTTGGCGGATAAGGTGTAGGGGTGATGGGTCTTTTTCCTCTGGCTGCAGCACTTGTGAGCGGCGCATTTTCAGTCTCCGTGATCCGTCAGTTCCTGAGCCGGCGCCGCCCCCATCAACTCGCCTGGGGGATTTCCCTCGCCACCTTTGCCGCAGCCAGCTTGTTCGCAGCAGTGGGCATGTTCGCCGGCTGGTCCGCTCCGGTTTTCCGTGGCTACTACCTGTTCGGCGCTCTGGTTAACGTACCGATCCTGGCGTTGGGAACCATCTATTTGTACTTTCCGCGGCGGGTGGGCCACGGGGCGGCGATCGTGGTCGCTGCCGCGTCGGCTTACGCCGCAGTGGCGGTTGTCGGTGCCGACCTCATGTCGGGGGGCCTTGCGGTTGAAGGTTCGATCCCCATGGGGTCGGCGGTCATGCCGCCTGCGGTGCGCGCGCTGTCGCGCTACTACTCGTATGTGGGGTTCATAGTAGTCCTGGCCGGAGCGGTATGGTCGGCGGTCCGGTTGGCGCGCAAGCCGGGGGAGAGGTTCAAGCGGCTGGCTCAGGGAAACGGGCTTATCGCAGCCGGGACTGCGGTGGTGGCTATCGGGAGCGCCTTCGCCCGCCAGGGTCAGGGAACCGTGTTCGCCATCGGCCTCGCCGCAGGAGTCACGGTGATGTACGCCGGGTTTCTGCGCACCGCCGGATCGGCCGCCCGGCAGCCGCGTTCGGACAGGTTCGAGGCCCCCAACGGAACCGCCACGGACCAGGCTCTGGGCTAGAGTCCATGACCCTCGACAGTTTGGGTGCACCCGGTGGCGGCTGACGCCGTCTCCGTAGGCCTTCTTATCGCCTTCGTCGCCGGGGCCGCGTCGTTCCTGTCCCCGTGTGTCCTGCCGCTGCTGCCCGGCTACCTTTCGTATATGTCCGGGATCTCGTTGGAGATGGTCCGGGCCGGTAGCGCCCCGGTCCGCAAGCTGCTTGGCCCCACCCTCCTATTCGTCGCCGGTTTTTCGACGATATTCGTGGCTCTAGGTATGTCGGCCAGCCTCGCCGGCGCACTTTTAAGGGACAACCAGCTACTGCTGACCCGGATCGCCGGGGTACTGGTGATTCTCATGGGTCTGGCGTTCATGGGGGTTCTTCCGCTCCCGTTCCTATACAAGGAGAAGCGGCTGGACATGCGGACCGGAAGAACCCTGACGGGCAACTACCTCATGGGACTCAGTTTCGGCCTGGGTTGGACTCCGTGCATCGGCCCGACCCTTGGCGCGACGCTGGTCATCGCCTCCCAGGCCGAACGGGTGGCCGAGGGGGGCCTTCTGCTTCTCGTCTACTCGCTTGGGCTGGGAATCCCGTTCGTCCTGGCTGCGGTTGGGGTCTCCCGGCTGACCGGGACGCTTAAGTTCTTCCGCAGACACCAGGGCGCAATACTCAAGACCAGCGGCGGGCTCCTGGTGGCATTCGGACTGTTGCTTTTCACCAACCGGGTATACATCGTCTCCGCGGCGATCCAGCGATGGATGGACGCGGCGGGGCTGGAGCAGCTGATCGGTCTATGAGCGACGTGGTGCTGTACTCGAAACCGGGGTGCTGCCTGTGCGACGACGCCAAGGCAGCCCTGGAGATTGCCGGAACTGCATTCCGGGAGGTCGACATCAGTCGGGACCCGGGATTGATGAATGAGTTCGGCGTCTCGATCCCGGTGGTGGAGGTGGGCGGCCATGCGGTTTTCGAGGCGGGGATGAACCCAGCGGATCTCCCCGAGCTGGTCAAGCAGGCGATCGGGGGGCGCTAAGGCTCAAGAGGTTTCCGAAGGAGCACCGGCGGACAGAAAAAAGGCCCGGCCGGTGTCAACCGGCCGGGCCTCCTCGAAAGGTTCTTAAGCGAGTTGAGGCTGGGTGAGACGAGCCTCACGCTCGATCTTGGATACTCCGATCAGGTGCAGGATCAACAGGACCACGCTCACCACCAGGTAGATGAATGCCGGCACCCGGACCGAGCCGCGCACGCGCACCGCTGCAACCAGAGCGTCATCGGGGGCTCCCGGCTGCCCGGTCATGTCCAGGGTCGCGAAGGGCACGTCCTGCATGACCAGGTCGTCGACCCGGAAGCCAAAACGAATCAGACGGCCGGCCTTGTCGGCCACGACCTGGCTGGTCTGGCCATTGGCTTCCACTTCCGCGACGGGCATTCCGGGCGTGATCTCGGCGCCAGGTTCTACCAAGAATTGCGTTACTCGCCCTTCCTCTTGGCCGCCCAGGTCCCCCGACTGAAGCTGATCGATGGCCACCGCGCGCCCGACGGCCAGTACCGAGTCCTTGCCGGCCACCTCCACCTGCCTCATGCGAACGTCCGTGACGGTGAACTGGGCCGGGTCGAGCGTGATGTCACCGTCGACCAGGTCACTGACCCCGTCGCGAATGCCCGGGATCTCGCTGACCGCTTCGCCGACCAGGGCTTCCATCACCGGTTCGGCGTTTTCGAGCTCGCTGCGCAGTCCGCCTTCGTCGAGATCGGCAAGCTGCGCGTCGGACTGGGGCGAGACCCAGCCCTCGCCGTCGGGGTAGTCGCCGGTCTCCCACGTTCCCCATCGGGTGCTTGTTTCCTGTAGTTCGGTTGCCACGGCAGCCGGGTGCCAGGCGGTATCGGTCCCCAGGTCTCCCCAGAACCCCGATTCACCCTTGGGTCCCAGGGCGGTGACGAACCAGATCAACGAGATGATGGTCATCGTGGCAAACAGACAGGCGCCGGTAACGAAGTACCCGAGCTTGGCCCCGAGGATCATCGCGGTCAGCAGCCATACGCTGCCGACGAAGATCACGATGAATGCGACCGTGATGGCGATGCCCTTCCAGAAGTGGTCTCCTCCGCCGGTGGTAACGGCTTCGGCTGCCAGGAGGGCTATGTCCGAGCGCATCTACAAGCTCCTCTCGTATTCGACAACCAACCGGATCTGCTCGTCGGTGAGCACGCCGCCCCATGCAGGCATTGCCCCGGTACCCATCCCGGACGTTCCGTAGGGCTGTCCGGCCTGGGAGCCTTCCCTCACGAAGTTCACGTGATCTTCGACGTCGGGGAACTCTGCCACCGTGCCGCCGTTCTGCATACCCGGGCCCGAACCACCGGTCCCGCCGATCCCATGGCATGCGGCGCAGAACTGGTTGAAGATCTGGTCGCCCGTGGCGTCGGCGTCTACGTCCGGTTCCTCGTTGATGCTCTCGAGCCAGTTGACAATGTCGTCGAGCTCCTGCTCGGTCAGAGGGCCGCCGTACTCGGCGCCCCAGGTAGGCATGTCGGTGCCGGGCCTGCCGCGCTCGATTACCTCCCGGATGTATTCCCGGGCGTCCCTGAAACCGGCGGGCGGAGTCTCGTACCGGGCGAAGACGGTCAAAAGCTCGGGTACCTGAACCACGGAGCGAACGCCGGTGGCCGGGTTCAAGAACTCATTGGTACCCCCCTCGGCATTGACCCCGTGGCACCGGGCGCACTCCTTGCCGTCAGGGTTGGGCTCGCCGGTCTGCTGGTCGGTGGCCATGCCGTAGTATCTTTCGCCCCGGTGCAGCGACTCCTCTGCGAACATCCGCTCGTTGTCCAGCCTGTTCTGGGGCTCTTGTACCCAGTAGGCGGGCATGAAAAAGGCAAAGAACAAGGTCAGTGCCAGGCCCCACCCGTGAATCTTGGTGAGGCGGGTGGACTCCAGCACGGCGTCGATGTCCGCAGGCCGCAGAGCCGGCGGGATCTTCGACTTGGTGCTGGAGGCTGACCGGGTTCGAAGGACTACCAGAGCCGCACCCGCGGCCACGGCTCCGACTAGAACTGCAATAAGTAGCTGACCCATGATCTCCTGCTAACTGGTTATAGGCACGCTAAACGCCGGTGACGCAGTGAGCGCCCTCGGGCTGAGGCTGAGTAGTAACGGTTCCGCGAGGCGCACCGGCGATGATCGTAGCGGTGTCCACGAAGACTTCTCCGTTTTCGATCTCGACCCGGAACAGGTCAAGGCCTCGGGGCGCCGGTCCATCCCGGTACTCGCCGTTGATCGAGTACTTGGATCCGTGACACGGGCACTCGAACCATTTGGCCGGCGGGCACCACGGAACACTGCATCCCAGGTGGACGCACTTGCGGTAGAGCGCCATCAGGCCCGCGCCATCGACGTTGGCCGACCTGTAGGCCGGGATTTCGGCCGCTTCCTCCGCATCCCCCTCGTAGATGGAGAGGTAGAACCTGCCGTCGGGTATGAATACCGGCTCCCGGGTGGCTGAGATCTCGGCACGAAGATCCGACTCGGAGCCGATAGATATCCTGGATCCGAATCCGCCCCTCAGGCGAGGATAGAGGAAGTCGATCGATGCCAGGGCGAACTGTCCCAGGAAGGCAAGCGAAGCAAAACCCACTCCACGCAGGAGGAACTTGCGACGGCCGACGTCGGTGACGTCGGAGACCGCTCGAACCTCGAGCTGGTTGGATGAGCCGGCGGAGCCGGCCGCCTTGCGAGCCTTGGCGCCGATAAGCGCGAATGGTACCCAGGCCAGAAGCGATGCCAGGCCGATAACGATGGCGAACTGAATAGGTGTCATAGCTCGAAAAATATCCCTGCGTCCCATGGGTAGACAAAGTTGAATCCGGGTCCTCTGAAGATCGACCCTAGCATGCCGAGAATGGCGAACATGAGCATGAAGATCGTCCACAGCGAGATGGCCAGCTTGCGGTCACCGGGCTTGTTGGACGGGTTTCGGTCGATGTACGGAGCAGCCATCAGGCCGAGGATGATCCACTGGGGAATCGTCACCCCCGCAACCTGCGGGTGGAAGTAACGGAGCAACTCCTGAAGACCAAGGAAGTACCACGGCGCTTTGGAGGGGTTGGGGGTGACGTTGATGTTGGCAAGCTCTCGCAACTCGGCGTCGACGAACACCGAAGTGAGCACCAGGAAGGCTGTCACCGCCAAAATCGCCAGGAACTCTCCTGCCATCAGGTGGGGCCACGTGTTGACCCGGTCAATGGGCTCCTTCTCCACCCGCTGGATCGACTCAGGCTTAACAACCGCCAGCAGGCGCTGGATGCGCTCCGGAGCAGCGTCGCCGGCACCTACCCCGGCACGGGCAGCCGCACGGCGCCCTCCCGCCGGAGCAGCCGGAGCGGCCGGAGTAGCCGGAGCGCTTGCTGCCGGCGGGGCCGCAGCGGCCGCGGGAGCGGTTGCGCCGACCGAGGCCGGCTCAGGAGCCGCAGCAGCGGCTGCCGGTTTTTCGGCGGGAGCAGCGGGTGGCTTGGGAGGCGCAGAGCCGGCCGCAGCGGCCTTGCGCGCCCGGTGCCTGGCCGCCTTTGCCCGAGCTTCGGCAACGGCAGGGGACGAGCCCTTGGCGTTTTCCTCCGCCAGGGTCTGGTCGTAGATTTCGTCAGGAGTTGGCATCAGCTATTCCTAGTCCTCTCGAGCGACGTGCCGATCATAGTGGCCCTGAAATTCCGCCGTCCTTACGCACCCTCCAGAAGTGAACCGCCATGAGAATGACGATGATGAAGGGAAGTGCGAGGACGTGCAGCGTATACCAGCGGATGAGCGTGCCTGCACCGATCTGGACGCCTCCCAGAAGGATGAAGGAGACCTCCTTTCCTACCAGCGGAGACTCATAGCCCATCTGCGTACCAACGGTCACCGCCCAGATGGCCAGCTGGTCCCACGGAAGCAGATAGCCGGTGAAGGCGAGGAGCAGCGTTATCAAGAGCAGGGTGACGCCGACGATCCAGTTGAATTCCCGGGGGGGTTTGTAGGACCCGGTGTAGAAAACCCTCGACATGTGAAGGAACACCGTGACCACCATCAGGTGGGCGCCCCAGCGGTGCATATTTCGCACCAGCTGGCCGAACGCCACCGAGGTGGCCAGCCCCACCATGTCCGAGTACACGACCTCGGTGGATGGCCGGTAGAAAAACATCAGGAAGATGCCGGTGATCGTCAGGAAGATGAACAAAAAGAAAGAGAGGCCGCCCAGGCACAGGGTGTAGGAAAGCTTGATCCCGTGCCGCTTCACCTTCACGGGGTGCAGGTGGTAGATGACCGAGTTCATGATCACGTAGGCGCGGTTGCGAGGTGAGTCCTGGTAGCCCTTCTGCATGATCGATCCGGGCCTGAACATCGAACGCCATACCTGGCCGCCCCTAAGACCATCCCAGGCACCC
>DATLGP010000499.1:0-1582 GCA_035540395.1 Actinomycetota bacterium | reverse complement strand
TCCCAGCAGTTGCTTGCCTTCCCGGTCGAAGTACAGAACCTGCAGCGAGATCGGGGTGTTGGAGTCCGGACCGAGCGCCTTCAACCCGGCGGCGCCGGTGCTGCCGACGCCGAGGACCAGGGTCCCGTCTTCCTCCCGGTTCCCCCACTTGTGCTCGTGGCCGTGAAGGATCAGCGGGACGCTGCCGTGCAGGCCGACGGCGGTTAGCCGATCATGAACCACCACCACGTCCGGCGGCGCCTGTAGTGCGCCCACTCGATCCTGGACGGTTTCGGAGAACTCGAGCTTGGCCTCCCGCTGTTGCTGGTTTGAAGGCTGTTCCACCGTCTTGTCCGGCGTATAGAGCGGGTCGCCGATGCCGAAGATCGACAGGCCTTCCACTTCGGTGGCGGCACCGTCCAGGACCAGCGCGTTGGGCTGCGCGGCGACGGCGTCCTGGGTGACGAGGGAATCGTGGTTCCCCCGAATGAACAGGTAGGGGACCGTAAACTCTGAAATCCGCTCGACGAAGGGAGACTCCACCGGTGTCCCCTCGGCGGTTACGTCTCCCGAGTCGATGACCGCAGCCACCTCGAACCTCTCAGCCACCTGTTGCGATACGTCGTAGCCCACCGGGTTCAGGTGCAGGTCCGAGATGTGAAGTATCCGGATGGCGTCCTCGGGAATGGGCGACTGGCGGGCCAGGAACTGGTAGAGCTGGAAGGTGATGGACCCGATCTGGTCCAGCTCGTGGCGAAGGGTGGTGAACCGGCTCCCGAACTGTTGAACCGGTCCGAGAAGTTCGGGAGAGCGACTGAGGGCGCCGGTCAGGGTGGGCTGGCGAAATGCGTCGGCGTTGTACCCGGCGAAAGCGGCGGCGTAGAGGCCGACCGGCACCAGGGCCCCTGCCGCGATAGCTGCCAGGAATTCGGCCGGCTTGCGGGCCCGAGCCACGCCGGCGGCAATCAAGGCGGCCAGCAATCCCCCCAACAACAGCCGAATCGCGTACCCGCGCAGGGCGTTCTCCAGGTCCGCCCTCAGGCCGGCAACCAGGGAGCGCTGGTTCGGCCGGCTCTCCACCAACCGCTGGGCGCTCAGGATGTCCACCGACTGCGGGGACATGATTACGGCCACCGGGGACCGGTGGGTCGACGCAGTTACCGTCCCGAACGGCGGTACCGCCACGATGGTTGCGCCGCTCCATTGCGGGCGCATTGCGATCTCGATCTTGCCGGGCCCGAGATCGTACTCCCCTCGAACTGCGGTGGCCGATAGCGCCAGCGAGAAGACGGCGGCGACCAGGACAACGCGTAGCCATGCCGGCACCTTGATGCGGGGTTTGTGCACCTAACTATCGACCAACCGGTCCAGATTCTTGCGAATCTCATCCTCGGTTATGTGGGTGAGGCTCTGCTCCAGCACGGTTCCGTCGTCATTGAGGAAGATCCACGCACCCCGATACACCACGTCGAAGTGCCTCCACAGGCGTCCTCCCTCGTCCACAGCATGAATCATCGAGTCGGGCCAGCCGAAGTCCTTGACCGCTCGCTCCATCGCCGCCCGGTTGTCCTGGCCCGGCGAGGTGAAGAAGGTCACCCTGTCC
>DATLGP010000498.1:0-3214 GCA_035540395.1 Actinomycetota bacterium | reverse complement strand
CAAGGCGGCATGGCGCGCCGGGACGTGCAGAACCAGGGCCGCCACCACCGCCTGCAGCCCTGAGGGCGGGTCGTAGAAGGCGATGTTCGACCGAACGGTTCGGACCTGGAGGCCGAGCTCTGCCGCGGATCGGCGAGCCTGGCCGAGCGCGTCGTCGGACAGGTCGACCAGCTCGACGGCAAAACCCCGTGAGGCCAGGTAGAGAGCATGGCGCCCCTGTCCTCCTCCCAGGTCCACGGCGGGCCCCGGCGGGATCCCGGCAAGGGCCTCGGCCAGAAGGTCGTCGGGTTGCTCACCGTAGGCCCAGCCGGTGGTCCGGTGGAGCTGCTCGTAGGTCAGGTTCGGCCGGCTCATGACCAAACCAGCCTATGCGGTTGCCCGCTGGTAGTCGCTCATTTCGAACCCGCTCCCGACGCAGCACGCAAGCGGACCGACATCGTTGCCGGCACGAACGGGCATTTTGCCGATAGGTCGCCGGGGTCAGCGAACCGTGATCGTGCCCTTCATTCCGTAGGCGTAGTGCCCCGGCAGGTGGCAGCCGACGAGAAGGCGCCCGGGCTCGCCGAACTTGATGGTAGTGGTTGCGGTTTCTCCGGCCGGCACTGTGACCTCCGTCGGGATCGCCTCGTGGTACGGCTCGGTCCCCGTCTCGTGGCGGTCCTGCACCGACTGGTCCCCGACGATGAACTCGTGGTCGATCGGGTCGGAGTTGGAAATCACGAAGGTCACCACCTGCCCCGCCTCGAACCGGAAGTGCTCCGGCTCGAAGCGGGAATACTTGATGCCCACCTCTACGGTCCGGCCGGCGCCGGTGGCGGACACCACGGCGCCGGCGAACATCGCCAGGCCGGTTAAAGCCAGCACCAGCGGCAGGAAAAAGCGCCGGCTAAGCCGCACGCCGAAGGCTCCACCGCCCGGCTGTTATGCCCACGCCGGCAACCAGCAGCGCCACGCCGGCGAGCAGCCACGCCGGCAGCCCGTCGGAAGGCGGTGCCGGCAGGGTGCCGGCGGCAGCCAGTCCGGCGTCCACCGCCGAGGGCGGCTCTCCCTTCACGTCTACTGCCAGGTCGTAGGTCAGATCTCCGGCCGAGGAGTCAACCCTGAGGTAGCTCAGCCACATTCCGTCCTCGGGGATCCACTCCATGCCCTTATCGGCACGCAGGTCGGCGATCAGGCTTTCTGACCCCTTCTCACTGCGCTCGAGGATCAAGCCCCTCTTGGGGATGAGCAACTCGGGCTTGCGCTCGGTGAGCAGGAAGACATCGGCCTCCACACGCTCCACCTCCTGCTTGCCCAGTCCCAGGATCCTCAAGGGGACCCACGGGTTATCGGTGGGAATCGTCAGGTGGATCGGCGTCCCCTCCCCGATCGCCTGCCCCCGGTCGCTGGCGGCAGCCGCGTCGAACTTGGCGGCCATGAAAATCGGGCTGCGCTCGGCGTAGAAGTCCAGGACCTCGGGAGCGTCGGGCGACAGTAGGAACCCGTTTTCCTTCGCCCAGGTGCCGACCTGCTCGCCTCCGCCTCTCAGGATCGTGATGTCCAGGGCGTCGATGGTTGTCTCCAGCAGGACCTCCGCCGAATCACTTCGCGCCAAGGCGGTCAGGTTGGCCCCGGCAAAGGATTCGGCGACCGGAGTCACCTCCCGGTTCAGGCGCTGCAGCGTCCAGTCGCCTCCGCGCTCCACAGCCGAAGGAATCCCCGGAAGCGGCACGACCGACCCGAACTCGCCTCCCCCGCCGGAGAAGGTGAACGACGTGATGTAGTGCTCAACCCCGTCGGCGTAGGCGGCCAGGGTGCTGGTTCGTAGCAGGTTGACGTTGCCGTTGGGCGAGAACACCCCGGCGCAGGCCAGGGCGGCTCCGGCGGAGGTGACCATGAAGACCATAACGAACGGCACGATGACAAGGCGGCGCATAAGAACCTCTCTTCCGTTGGACGAAGATGAGTCTTAGACGGCCCGGACTGCCCGGCAGGTTCCCCGGTCTTATGTGGGGTTTCCTAGGGGAGACCCGTTACTTACCCGGAGACAGCCTTCGCCAGGTCCTCCGCCTCGGTCAACAAAGCGTCGAGCGATTGGAGCCCTTCGGCCCAGAAGTTGGGGTCGGAAACATCCAGGCCCACCCGCTTGGCGAGCTCTTCGGGAGAGTCCGAGCCGCCGGCACGCAGCAGGTCCAGGTACGGCTCGATCAGTGCCTCGCCCTCTTTCAGGTAGCGCTGGTAGATGGCCAGTGAGAACAAGAAGCCGAAGGCGTAGGCGTAGACGTAACCGGGCGTGCGGATGAAGTGGGGGATGTAGCTCCACCACAACTGGTAACCCTCGCTGATCTCCACCGAGTCGCCCAGGACGTCTCGCTGGGTTTGCAGCCACATCTTGGAGATGTCCTCCGGCGCCAGCTCGCCGTGCTCCCGGCGGGCGTTGTGGATGGCGTCCTCGAACCGGTTGAACGCGATCTGGCGGAACACGGTGGCGACGGAGTCGTCCAGCCGGCCTACCAACAGGCCCAGCCGCCTTTTGGGGTCTTCCTCGGCGGCCAGCAGCTTGCCGAAGGTCAGGGCTTCCCCGAAAACCGATGCGGTCTCCGCCAGCGTCAACGGGGTCTCGGCGTTGAACAGTGTCTGGTCCCCCGCCAGGTACCCGTGCAGCCCATGGCCCAGCTCGTGCGCCAGGGTCAGGACCGACCGCCGCTCGCCGGTGTAGCTCATGAGGACGTAGGGGTGGGCGCCGGGGATGGTGGTCATGCAGAACGCGCCGGTCATCTTGGTCGGAGCCTGAGCGGCGTGAATCCACTTACGCTCGAAGAAGTCGCCGATGATCTTGCCTGCGTCGGGTGAGAACGAGTTGTAGGCGTTCAGCACCACATCCTTGGCCTGGTCCCACGAGACGAACGTGGGATCGTCGCTGATCGGCGCCATCCGGTCGTAGTCGGCCAGCTTGTCAAGGCCGAGAAGCTTGGCCTTCAAGGCGTAGTACCGCCGGGGTATGTCGTAACGCTTCGTGACCGCGTCGACCAGGGCGTTGACCGCCTCGTCCGATGCCTCGTTGTACAGATTCATCGACGACAGCCAGTTCGGGTAGCCATGCAGGCGGTCGTTGGTGGCGTGGTCCAAAAGAACGGTGTTGAGGATGAAGCTGCGGGTACGAAGACCCGGCTTCAGTGCCTCGGTGATGGCCTCCGCCGCCCGCCGGCGCAGGTCACGGTCGGGCTGCTGCAAC
>DATLGP010000497.1:0-1677 GCA_035540395.1 Actinomycetota bacterium | reverse complement strand
CTGAACATCGAAGAGTCGATCCCGCTGCTGCGCGACCCCGGTACCCGGCCGCAGCGGGTGCCCGATGCCGGCTGAGGCTGCGCCGCTTGAAGCCGTAATCGTCGGCGGAGGTTTCTACGGCACGACGATAGCGATCTACCTGGCCGGCCGGCGGGGGTTCCGCAACGTGCTTCTGGTCGAACGAGAGGCTCAGCTTCTCAGTCGTGCCTCCTTCAACAACCAGGCGCGGGTCCACAACGGGTACCACTACCCCCGAAGCTTCACCACCGCCTACCGCAGCCGGGTGAACCTGCCCCGGTTCCTCGGCGACTGGCCGGAGGCGACCAAGAGCGACTTCACCAAGGTTTACGCCATCGCGCGGAACAACTCCAAGGTGACCGCGGGGCAGTTCAAGCATTTCTGCGCTCAGATAGGGGCAAGGATCGGGCCGGCCGAGCCGTCGCTGCGCGATCTGTTCGAACCCCGCCTGGTCGAGGACGTCTTCCTCGTCGAAGAGCATGCCTTCGACGCAACCAAGCTCGCCCGGCTGGCGGCGGATGAGCTGCGGCACAGTGGGGTGGCAGTGAGGACCGGGGCCCGGGTCACCAGAATCCTCCGCGGGGCCGACGACACCCTGACGGTCGCCATAGCCGGCCCCGACGGGTCCGAGGAGCTGGTCCGGTGCCGCTACGTGTTCAACTGCGCCTACAGCGGCCTGAACCAGCTGGGCGGCGACTTTCCCGGAACCACCAGCGGCCTGAAGCACGAGATCACCGAGATGGCCCTCATGCGGGTTCCCGAGGTGCTGCAGGACGTCGGTGTCACCGTGATGGACGGCTTCTTCTTCTCCCTGATGCCGTTCCCCGCCCGGGGTCTGCACACTCTGTCCCACGTCCGGTACACCCCTCACCTGAGCTGGACCGACCGGAGCGGACTGGACCCCTACCGCAAGCTGGACGAATATCATCTCTCCAGCCGCGCCGACCGGATGGTGCGCGATGCCAGTCGCTATCTGCCCGCGGTAGCAGAGGCTGGTTATGTCGAGTCCCTATTCGAGGTGAAGACAGTGCTCTGCAAGAACGAAGGGGACGATGGGCGCCCGATACTGTTCGAGAGACACCCCGAGCTGCCCGGCTGCTACTCCGTTCTGGGAGGCAAGATAGACAACGTCTACGACGTGATCGAAAAGCTCGAGGATGAGCCATTCACGCTGGGGAGGCCGGGATGGCCGACGCCCTGATCGGGCACACGGGGTTTGTCGGTTCGGTACTTTTGAGGCAGCGATCATTCGACTCGCTCTACCGATCCACCGACATCGAGGAAATCAAAGGTCGCTCGTTCGAGCTCGTCGTGTGTGCCGGCGCCCCGGCACAGAAGTGGATTGCCAACCGGGACCCCGAAGCCGACCGGCGAAACATCGACCGGCTGATCGCATGCCTGCAGACGGTGACCTGCCGGATGTTTGTGCTGGCCAGCACTGTTGACGTTTTCTCCGACCCCGTCGGCGTCGACGAACAAAGCTCCGCCGACGACCCCGGGCTTCACGCCTACGGGACCCACCGGCGGCTGCTCGAGCGTTTCGTGCAGGACAACTTCCCGGATCACCTCGTCGCCCGGCTGGCCGGACTGGTGGGCCCGGGACTTAGAAAGAACGTCATCTTCGACTTTTTGAACGACAACAACCTGAACGCGATCGAC
>DATLGP010000496.1:0-1664 GCA_035540395.1 Actinomycetota bacterium | reverse complement strand
AGCTGACTGTGCTCCGGTCGCCGGCGCCGCCGGCGTCCGGAGCACAGTCAGCTCGGCCGAACGGAGAGAGCGCAGCGAACGAGTGAGGCCGAAGGGCTATTTCCCCCAGCGGGCCTCGCCGAAGCGGTAGCCGACGGAGCGGACGGTGTGGATGAGCCCGGCCCGCTCCTCTCCCAGCTTGGCCCGCAGCCGGCGGACGTGGACGTCGACGGTCCGGGCCCCGCCGTAGTAGTCGTAGCCCCACACCCGGCTGAGCAGGGTCTCCCGGGTGAAGACCTTGCCGGGGTGCGACGAGAGGAACTTGAGCAGCTCGTACTCCATGTAGGTGAGGTCGAGGGGGCGCCCGGAGATGGCCGCCTGGTAGGTCTCGAGGTTGAGCACCAGGTCGCCGTACTCCACCAGCTCGGGGCGCGTGCCCTGGCCCGTGCGCCAGAACAGGTGCTTGACCCTGGCCTCCAGCTCCCGGGGGCGGACTGGGGTCAGGCAGAAGTCGTCGAAGAGGTCCTCTCGCAGCTCCAGGTCGACCAGCTGGGCGCCGCTCACCAACAGGAGGACGGGTTCGAGAGGCAGATCCCGCTTTCGCAGCGACCGGCACACGCCGAAGGCACCGTCGGGATCACCCTCTGCGCTCACCACTGCCCCGGCCCAGCCGTCGTCCGGCTCCATGCGGACCGCGCCGTCGATGTCGGACACCCCCTTCCAGGGATATCCCCCCAGATCGAGGGCCTGGGCCAGCTCCGGAGCAGGAGGATCGGGATAGACGAGCAACGCCTCCATCGGCCTACAACCTAGGGAGATAGCGGTCGAGCTCGAACTGGCTCACCTGGGTCTTGTAGTCGACCCACTCCGCCCGCTTGTTCCGGATGAACCACTCGAAGACGTGCTCCCCGAGCGTTTCCGCCGCCAGCTCGGATGCCTCCATGGCGACGATGGCCTCGTTGAGGTTGCCGGGCAGGGGACGGATGCCTTCGGCCAGCAGTTCCTCGGGCGTGAGCTGATAGAGGTTGGCCTGCGTCTCCGGAGGAAGGTCGTAGCCCTCCTCGACCCCCTTCAGGCCGGCGGCCAGCACCATGGCGAAGGCCAGGTAGGGGTTGCAGGCGGGGTCGGGTGCCCGGTACTCGATGCGGGTGGAATCGGCCTTGCCCCGCTTGGAGTGGGGGACGTTGACGACCACCGAGCGGTTGTTGCGGGCCCAGGAGACGTAGACCGGTGCCTCGTAGCCCACCACCAGGCGCTTGTAGGAGTTCACCCACTGGTTGGTCACGGCGGTGATCTCCGGCGCATGGCGCAGCAGCCCGGCGATGAACCCCTTGCCCACCTTCGACAACCCGTGCTCGTCACCAGGATCGTGGAAGGCGTTGACATCGCCTTCGAACAGGGAGAAGTGGGTGTGCATTCCCGAGCCCTGGACCCCGGCGATGGGTTTGGGCATGAAGCTGGCGTAGACCCCCCGCTCCCGAGCGATCTCCTTGACCATGAGCCGCAACGTCATGACCGTGTCCGCCATGGTCAGGGCGTCGGTGTGGCGTAGATCGATCTCGTGCTGGCTGGGGCTGTCCTCGTGCTGGGAGTACTCGACGGGAACGCCCATCTCCTCGAGGGTGAGCACCGTCTGCTTGCGCAACTCGCTGGTGAGGTCGGCCACCGACAGCTCGAAGTAGGAG
>DATLGP010000495.1:0-3656 GCA_035540395.1 Actinomycetota bacterium | reverse complement strand
TGCTCTCTCGCCTGCAGCGCCCGGGGGACGCCGCGGCGGCCTACCGGAGCGCAATCGAGTCGGCCCACCCCGGATTCGCTCCGGCTGCCGCGATGAGTCTGGGGAGTCTGCTGGAGGAGCAGGGGGACGCCGAGGGAGCCCGGGAGGCGTTCCTGCAGGCGGCGCAGTCCGGGGACCCGCGGGTTGTTGCCCCGGCTTGTTTGCGCCTGGGCGGGTTGCTTGCCGCCGCCGGCGAGACCGAGGAGGCCCGGCGGGCCTACCGATCCGCCATGGAAAGCGGCCAGCCCGAGATCTCCCCGGCCGCAGCGGTCAACCTGGGGGCGCTGCTGGAGGAGATTCGGGAGGACGCCGGCGCAGCTGAAGCTTATCGGGCCGCCATGGACTCGCAGAGCGCCGAATGCGCCCCGGCCGCAGCACTTAGCCTCGGCGGCGTGTTGGAGCGTCTGGGGGACCCACAGGGGGCGCAGACGGCGTACCGGGCGGCAGTCCGGTCTCGGGCTCCGGACGTGGCGCCGTGGGCGGGCCTCAGCCTTGGCGGGCTTCTGGAGAATTCCGACCCGGAGGCGGCGGCGGCGGCCTACCGCGAGGTGGTGGCCGGCAACCATCCCGAGGCGTCCGCCGCCGCGCTGGTAAAGCTCGGCCAGGCGATGGAGGGCCTGGGCCGCCACGACGAAGCGGAAGCGGCGTACCGGGAGGCCCTTCAGGGCGGCAACCCGCAGGTGGAGGGATGGGCGGCCGTTGGGTTGGCGGACCTGCTTGCCGTCGCCGGCAAGCCAACGGAGGCGGTAGAGCACTACCGGCGCGCTGCCGGAACCGGTATGCCGGGATTCGCCGCGGCTGCGGCTGTGAAGATGGGGGACCTGCTGGCTGCGATGGGGGAGCCGGTCAAGGCCGGCGAGGCTTACCGGCAGGCGATCTCGGCCGGGGAGCCCGAGCACTCCGCCGACGCGGCTCTAAAGTTGGGATTTCTTCTTCAACGGCCGGGGGGCAGCATATAATCGGGTGCGCAATTCAGGCCTTCACGCTTTACGGAGCACGCGTTCATGAAACCTAACCGGACTCCCCGGGGGAGTCCCGCTCGGTTGCTTCGGCGGCCTGCACCTGCCTTTTGTGTATCCCAGTTCGCTCCCAACGACGGGTAACCGGTATCAAGATCAAAGCCCCGACCACAACAATCAGGAACGCCACGCCTCTCGGAACCTCGACGCCGAACAGGATTCCGCTGAACAAGGCGATGCCTGCAAAGAACATATTGGCCAGCCAATGAAAAAGTATGCCCCTAGGTTGTTCCTGCATATCCTCGATTCCTCCGGGGGTCTCGTCGCATGAGCGGCAGACGCCGGGCTCCCACCCACTACGGGATGGTAAATCCCCGGCCCCGCAACGTGCATTCGCGACCCCGGCCGGCAGCAGCCGGGCCCTCGTCACGGGGAGGCGGAGGCAGGCAGCACAAGCCACGGGCCGGCGGCCTGGATGCAATCTTCCGGCGCTGGTGGCTGATCCTGGCCCTGATCGTCGCCGGGTTCGTGCTGCTCAGGGTATCGGGGTACCTGGCCGAGATACCGCTTCCCGAAGCCGCTCCCGGGGCGCAGTCCTCGAAGTTGTACGACGCCCGCGGCGAGCTCATCTACACCTTCCACGGCACCGAGAATCGCACGATCGTCCCCCTCGACGCGATTTCGCCCAACCTCAAGCAGGCGGTGGTCGCGGCCGAGGACCGAGCCTTCTACACCCACCCCGGAGTGAGTATGAGGGGCATCGCCCGGGCGGCATTCTCCAACGTCAGAGAGGGTGAGATCGGCCAGGGCGCCTCGACCATTACCCAGCAGTACGCCCGAACCTTCGCCACCGTCGGCAAGGAGCGAACATTTGCCCGGAAGCTGAGGGAAGCCACGCTGGCAGTGAAGATCGAGAGGGTCTACTCCAAGGACAAGATTCTCGAGTTCTACCTGAACACCGTGTACTTCGGCCGGGGGGCCTACGGGGCGGAGGCCGCTTCGCAGGCCTACTTCAAGAAGCCGGCCCGGGAGCTCGATCTGCCTGAGGCTGCATACCTGGCGGGGATCATCCGCTCTCCCAGCCGGTACCAGATGGAAAGCAACCCCGAAGGGGTGCCCATCATTCGCAACCGGGTCCTGGCGTCGATGCACGAGGCCGGCTTCATCACCCCGGCACAACGGCAGGCGGCCGAACAGGTTGACATGGCCACCCACTTCAAGCTCTCGCGCATCAGTGCCGAGCTGGAGACCCCGCGGGCCGGCTACTTCATCGAATACGTGCGCAAGATGCTGCTGCGCGAGTTCAAGATCGAAGAGAAGGACCTGCTGGGAGGGGGACTGACTATCCACACCACCCTGGACCTGCGGATGCAGGATGCGGCCGAAAACGCGGTGCGCTCCACCCTGGACCGGGAGGACGACCCGGAGGTGGGCCTGCTGGCAATGGATCCGAAGGGTCAGGTGAAGGCGATGGTAGGCGGCAGGGATGTGGACGACCCCAAACGAGCCCGGGGGTTCAACTTCGCCGCCAACCAGCCCGGGGACGATGGGGGGCGGCAGGCCGGGTCGGCCTTCAAGCCGATCGCACTGGCCGCCTTCGTAGACGAAGGCAAATCGATCAGATCCAGCTTTCCCGGCCCGTCGAAGATTTCGATCGATTCCGCCCTATGCCTGAACGAAGGCAAGCCCTGGCAGGTGTCGAACTTTGACAACGCCGGATACGGCAACCTGGACATGATCCAGGCGACCACCAGGTCGGTTAACACCATCTACGCCCAGATGATGGACAAGGTGGTGACCCCCAAGGCGTTCATCGCGATGTCCAACAAGCTGGGCATCCACATCCCGCCGGTGGACGAGGGCTGCGCGCTGGCGCTCGGCACCTCGGCGGTGACGCCTATGGAGATGGCAAGGGCATACGTAACCTTCGCCGCCCGGGGCAAGCGCCCGGAGCCGTTGGTGGTAGTGAAGATCGTCGCACCGTCGGGGGAGACCATCGTCGAAAAGCGGCCCCACTCCGAGCAGACGATCGATCAGAACGTCGCCGACTCGGTCTCGTGGATCCTCAAGCAGAACATCGTCGGGGGGACGGGGACCGCCGCCAAGCTTCCCTGGCCGGCCATGGGCAAGACCGGCACCGCCCAGGACCACCAGGATGCCTCCTTCGTCGGCTCGACGCCGGAACTGACCGCAGCCGTATGGATGGGGTTTCCTCCCGACCCCGAGACCAGGGCCATACCGCTGATGCGCGACGTCCGGGGCAAGAGGGTCACCGGGGGGTCCTTCCCCGCCGAGATCTGGAAGAAGTTCATGGCCGAGGCCTTGAAGCTCTACGAAAAACACTCCGACTTCCCCAGCCCCAGGATCACCGGAGAGGTGATGGCCCCGGCCCCCCTCCCGTGTCCCGACGGCCTGGTGGCGGGCTCGCAAGGCGCATCGCCCGGGGCCGACGGCGAGCCGGGGACCAACGATGACTCCTTCATCCCCGACCACTGCGTAAGGCCGTCGCCGTCTCCCTCGCCGACCCCGACCGAGCTGTGCGGGGAGTTCCCGTTCCCGCCATGCTCGGGGAACCGGGACGACCCCGATGACGACGGCGATCCGACCACTCCCAACACCCCGCGGCCGGGACCGTCGCCCACCTGCCTGTTCTTAAGG
>DATLGP010000494.1:0-4237 GCA_035540395.1 Actinomycetota bacterium | reverse complement strand
GTCCCTGGCGCTCGAGCTGGTGGTCGGTCTCGCCACCGCCCTGGCGCTCAACGCCCCCTTCCGGGGCCGAAGCTTCGTCCGGACGATAATCCTGATCCCGCTGGGGGTGCCTACCATCGTCTCCGGAGCGGTGATGCTGCTGCTGTTCTCCCGCAGCGGGTACCTGAACAGCCTGCTCGCGAACCTCGCAGATGCGGTCAACCTGCTGCCGGGCGTCGACTGGAGTTTCGTGCCGCTGAGCTGGACGGTGGCCGGGGGGTGGCGGACGCTGTTCACCGTGGCGATCGCCGACATGTGGAAGGTGCTTCCGGTGGTTGTGCTGATCTTCCTGGCCGGCCTGCAGTCCATTCCCGAGGACGTATACGAGGCCGCCGATGTGGACGGCGCCTCCAAATGGCAGAGGTTCACCAAGATCACACTGCCGATGCTGGTCCCGTTCATAACTATGGCCGTGATCCTGAGAGCCATCGACGCCTTCCGCATCTACGAACTGGCCCTGGTGCTGGCGGGGCGGGTTGAGCCGGTTCTGGGTACCTACATCGGCCAGCGCTACCTGCCGCCGGCCAACGACGTCTACACCGCGGCCTCGTCCTCCATCGTGCTGTTCGTGATGATCCTGGCGTTCATCGTGGCCTATCTGAAGTTCGTCGCATTGAGGGACGAGCCCTGATGGGGGTCCGCCGAGACCCGCTCGACCGGCCGCTCAAGGCGCTGCTGCCGCTGTGGGTCTTCGTCTCGGTGATGATCGTGCTGTTCCCCGTGTATCTGGTGTTCATGGTGTCGGTGGCGCCCGGCTCGGCGATGTTCGGCGAGCGCCCCTCGTTGTTCATCACCGAGCCGACTCTGCGCTTCTGGGAGCGGGTGATCGAACGGGGAGACCTGTGGGGACCCCTCACCAAGAGCCTGATGGTGGCGTCGATCACCACCCTGGCGGCGATCATCATCGCCGCCCCCGCGGCCTACGTGATCTCCCGCATGCCGGCCCGGATCCGTTACACGGTGGTCGTCGGGCTGCTGGTAACCCGGATGTTCCCCGAGTTTGCCATCGGCGTGTCGGTGGCCACCCACTTCGCCGGGCTCGGCCTGGTCGACACCTACTCCGGCCTGGTCCTGGCCCACCTGATCGGCTCGCTTCCGTTCATTGCCTGGATCCTGGTGGGCACCTTCGAGACCATCCCGCGCGACCTGGAGGAGGCGGCGCAGATCGACGGCGCTACCCGGTTCGGGACCCTGGTCAAGGTCGTGTTCCCCCTGGCGGCGGCCGGTATCGCGGTGGCCTCGCTGTTCGTGTGGCTGTACTCGTGGAACGAGTTCCTGTACGCCAGGCTACTGACGACCAACGAGAACACGCTGCCCCTGCAGGTGTTCCAGTCGATCGACCGGGGCAGCAGGCAGCAGATGGCCACGGTGGCAGCGGTTCTCACCCTGCCGATCCTGCTGGTGGTTTATTTCGTGCAAAAACACCTTAAGCCCGGAGCTTTGGCGGGTGCGGTGAAAGGTTGAGTCCTGTCGGCTAGAGGAGGAGGAGCAAGATGCGAAAGGCGGCAATAGCAGCAGTATCGGTGCTGGCCCTGTTGGTCGGGGCCTGCGGCAACGGCGACGGCGGTCGCGCCGGGGGCGGGGACCTGGAGGGCACCACGATCACGTTCAGCGTGTCGCTGGCCGAAGAGGAGCAGGCGGCCATCCGGGACCTGCTGGACGATTTCGAATCGGATACCGGCGCCACCGTCAACCTGACATCGGTCTCGTCGGCCGACCTTCCGCAGAAGCTGCGGGTCGAGGTGGGAGCGGGCAACCCGACGGTTCACCTTTTCGCCCAGGACAACCTGGCGCTGAAGGTCCTGGTAGACGAGGACCTGGTTGAGGACCTGTCCGACGTCGAGCTGCCCGACGGCATCATCGAGTCCATGATCCCGGAGCAGTTCGACGGGAACACCTACTTCCTGCCGTTCCGCCCGAACGTCCGCATCGCCTACGCCAACCGGGAGCGGCTGCAAGCTGCCGGGGTTGAGCGGCCGACCACCCACACCGAGTTCCGGGCGGTTGCCGAGGCTCTGGCGGAAGAGGGTGGCACGCCCAAGGTGACGCTCTCGCTGGCAGAGGGCGACCCCGGGGCGGTGACGATCTCGGAGTGGATCGTCTCGTTCGGCGGCAACCCGCTGATTTTGAACGACGAGGGGTCGGCGCAGGCCTTTGCGTTCCTGCAAGGCATGTGGAGGGACAACCTGCTGGCTCGGGAGAGCCTGCTGGCGAAGTTCGACACCGAGGTGGATTACCTGCAGGGCGAGACGTCGTGGCTGGCGCAGAACTGGCCGGTGACCTCGGCCCAGCTTGACGAGCAGGGCCTGCTGGACCGCTTCATCGTGTACGAAGGATGGGCGGGCCCCGAGCGGGCGGCCCACGTGATCGGCGGGGACGTGCTCGGCATCCCGAGGGGCGTGTCGGAACAGGAGAAGGAGGCTGCGCTGGCGCTGGCCGACTTCTTGATCTCCGAGGACGCACAAAAGACCCTGGTTGAGCGCAATGCCTGGCCCTCGGTCCGCGACGACGCGTACAGCGACGTCTCCGACGAGCAGGAGGACACTTTTGCCGCCATCCAGGCGGCGCTGGAGGACGGCTGGTACCGTCCGAACGTGGCGTACTGGTCGAACGTCTCCGAGCAGCTGAACACCGCCGTGCGCCGGATCATCGTCGACGGCGAGCCCGTTCAGGCCACGCTGGACCAGCTCCACACCAACATCCGGGCTGCGGCCGAGCAGGCGGGGGCGGAGTACCCCCCGGCCGATGGGGACGGCGGCGGCACCGGGTCTCCGGCCGCCGGCGCGACGGGGACTGCTACGCCCAGTCCCTCGCCGGAGGAGACGCCGCAGGGCGATTAGCCCTTAGCCCGAAGAAGCCTGCCGAGGAAGGCACGCAAGACACGAGGCCGCCACTGGATGGCGGCCTCGTGTCGCGCCCGGGGACGGATGGCCGGCTGCCTCGGCTGCGGGAACCACCCCGGCCGGCGGGCGGGTGGCGATTGCCGGTCGGCCCCCCGGATCCCAACCCGGTATCGGTCCTACCGGGCGGGGAGGATGTTCTGGTTCAGGGCAAACACGTTGTCCGGGTCGTAGGCCGCCTTCACTCGCGCCAGGCGCTGGTAGTTGCGCCCGTAGTTGGCCTCCACCCGGCCTCCGTCGTCGCCGGCCATGAAGTTGATGTATCCGCCCTCGCTGCCCGAGTGCGGGTGGATCGCTTCGTAGTACTCCTTCACCCACGCGGTGTTCGCCTCGTTGTCGGCCCGATCGGGCCACATCCCGGCAATTACCGCAGCGAACTTCTTGTCCCGGTGGCCGAATGCGGTGTCCTCCGGTCCCACCCTTTGGGTGGCGCCGTTGATCGGATACAGGTGCATTGTCGAGTTCACCACCGGAGTCCTCTTGCCGTGGTCGACGTGAGCCGCGATGGCATCGGCAGTCAGGTCCCGCACGAAGTCGGCCTTCCAGTAGTGCTGCAGGCCTACAGGAACCAGGCCGTCAAATGCCGAGTTGAGAGCCGGATAGGGCATGGGTCCCACGTGCTGCGCCTTGACCGGTGCGACGTCGTAGAACGGCTTCAGCACGGCATCGGCCTCTTCCGGTGCTCCGGCCCAGCAGGTGACCATGACGCAGAACAGGTCCCCCACCCGGTCCTCGGGGATGAACGGCAGCGGCGGCGCGATCTGCCAGGCGAAGAACATGCCCAGCTCCTCCGGCGCGCGCTCCACGTACTGCTGATAGAACTCCATCACCGCTGCTGCGTCGTCCACCTCGTAGAACAGCGGGCCGCCGATGATCGTGTCCACCGGGTGCAGCTGGAACTCCATCGAGGTCACCACTCCGAAGTTCCCTCCCCCGCCCCGCAGGGCCCAGAACAGGTCCTCGTGCTGAAAGTCGCTTGCCCTGATCAGTCGTCCCTCGGCGGTCACCACGTCGGCCCCCAGCAGGTTGTCGATGGACAGCCCGAAGGCCCGGCTCAGATAGCCGATTCCCCCGCCGAGGGTCAGCCCGGCGACTCCGGTGGTGGAAATGATCCCCCCGGTGGTCGCGAGCCCGAAGCCATGGGTGGCGTGATCGAAGTCCCCCCAGGTGGCTCCGCCGCCGGCCCGGGCGGTCCGCTCGGCCGGGTCGACATGGACGTTGCGGATACCGGACATATCCACCACCAGGCCGTCGTCGCAAGTCCCGAAACCGGGGACGCTGTGCCCCCCGCCCCTAAC
>DATLGP010000493.1:0-4184 GCA_035540395.1 Actinomycetota bacterium | reverse complement strand
GAACGGCAACAACCGTCAGTAGAACGAGCCTCTTCGGTATTGAGTAGGAGCGGCGGGCAGATTCAACTCGGCGCATACGGTCCTCCTTTTCGGCCGGTAAGGAGCGAGCGATTCGATGCAAGCGTGGATCTATCCGGCAGCCTCTCATCAATGAAGGGTCACTTGCAAAAAAATAGCGAGCCCAGGAGATCTGCGATGCCGGGAGGGCGGAAAAGAACCTACTTCGTCGCCGCTCTAGAGGCCGACCGCCTCAACGTTCGGCCCGTCAAGCCTGATCCCGCACCTCTCCAGCGCCGCCGACAGGGCGGCCCGGGCAAGCGGCTTGGACAGGTAGTCGTCCATCCCGGCAGCAAGACACTTCTCACGGTCCCCGTTCATTGCGAGGGCCGTTAGGGCGATGATCGGGGTGGTTGCGCCCGGCCCCGACTGGCGGCGTATCAGTGCAGTCGCCTCATACCCGTCCATCTCGGGCATCAGGCAGTCCATGAGGATGAACGCGTACGGCGTCCTCCCGGCTGCGGCCACGGCTTCGGCGCCGTTTTCGGCCACTTCCACCCGGTATCCGAGGCTTCGAAGCATGGCCTCGGCGACAAGGCGATTAACCTGGTTGTCCTCCACCAGGAGGACTTTTTGGCCGCCGGACCTCACTTCAGGAAGTTCTTGAGGCTGGTTCTGCGTTTGCAACACCGCCGGTTCGACGAGCTTGCCGGATGCCGGGAGCGGGATTTCAAACCAAAAGCAGCTGCCGTTTCCAAACTCACTGACGTAGTCGAAGTCGCCACCCATCAGGGCTACCAGCTGCCGGCAGATCGGAATGCCCAGTCCGGTGCCGCCAAAGCGGCGGGTGGTTGAGGAGTCGGCCTGGCGGAATGGATCCAGGATGCGCTGGTGATCGTCGGGTCGTATCCCGATGCCGGTGTCGGTCACCTCGAACCTGACCCGGTCGGACTGCGCCGTCTGGACACTGACCGTGACCCCGCCGGTATCGCTGAACTTCACCGCGTTGCTGAGCAGGTTGATCAGGACCTGGCGGACACGCACCGGGTCACCCAGCACCACCGGAGGGATGCCCGGCGAAAACACACAATTTAGTTCCAGACCCTTGGCCAGGGCCTGCGAATCGAACAGACCCACCGCCGTGCCGACGAGCTCACGGAGGTCCAGCTCCAGGTTCTCCAGCTCGAGCTGTCCCGCTTCTACCTTGGAGAAGTCCAGGATGTCGTTGATTATCGACAACAGATTGTGACCGGACTCCTTGAGCGCGCGCAGGTAGGTTCGCTTCTGAGGATCGTTTTCCGTCTCGAGCAGCAGGTGGGCAATGCCCAGGACACCGTTCATGGGCGTCCTGATCTCATGGCTCATGTTGGCGAGGAACTGCGACTTGAACTCCGAGGCCTGAACCGCTTGATCCCGCGCGGCACGCAGCTCCTGCTCCCGTTCCCGCAGAACGTCCTCGGCTTTTTTGCGCTCGGTGATGTCCTGGCTCACCCCCACCAGACGTGCCGGCCGATCGGACCCGTCCACGAGCACCTCGCCGCGGGTATCCAGGACCCTGACACCGCCGTCCGGTCGAACGATCCGGTGCTGCATCGCGAACGGCCGGGCGGTGGCCAGTGCTTCCGCCATCACCCGCTCGACCATGGGCCTGTCGTCGGGATGGACCAGCAGACTGATGCCCTCCGGGGTCGACAAAAAGGACTCCCGGTCCAGCCCCATGATCCGGTACATCTCGTCACTCCAGGTGGGGCTCGAAGCGCCGACGTCCCAAACAAAGCTGCCGACGTGGGCAACCCGCTGCGCCTCTGCCAGCTGGGTCTGGCTCAGGCGGAGTGCCTCCTGGCCGCGCTTGCGCTCAAGCGCGTAACGAAGCGACCGCAGCAGCAGCGACGAGGCCACCCCCTTCACCAGATAGTCCTGGGCGCCCTCCCGGACGGCCTGCAGCGCCAGCGTGTCGTCCTCGGACCCGGTGAGCACCACGATGGGGACATGGGGGGCTCGGGCATTGACCCGAAGAAAGGTGTCCAGACCCTCGGAGTCGGGAAGCCCGAGGTCCAGCAAAATCAGGTCGAGGCCGTTTCGGGCTATGCGCTCAACCGCCTCCGAGAGCCGCCCGCATACCTCCAAATGGAAACCGCCGGCACCCTCGAGGGAGATCGCAATGAGCTCGGCATCGCCCGGATTGTCCTCGATCAGCAGGACGCGCGTGGGGGTCACAGTCGGGACGACCCGTTTGGCAGCTTGACTATGGTGAACCAGAAATCGTCGATCGACTCGACCACCTTGCGGAATTCGTTCAGGTCCACCGGCTTGCTGATGAAACAGTTGGCCCCCAGCTGGTAGCTGGCGAGGATGTCACGTTCGGCCTCGGAGGTGGTCAGGACGACTACCGGTATGTGCTTGAGGTTCGGGTCCCCCCTCATTTCTTTGAGAACCTCCATGCCGTCCTTCTTCGGCAGATTGAGGTCGAGCAGAACCAGGTCGGGCATCGACCCATCGTCCCGGCTGTTCAGGTATTCCAGCGCGTCCTCGCCATCGTTGACCACGGCAACCTTGGTGGTGACTTTCGACCTCCGCAGGGCGTCCTCGGTCAGCTCGACATCGCCCGGGTTGTCCTCGACCAGCAGGATGTTGATGGGACGGTACGCCTGGATCATGCCGCCACCTCCTCGGCCACCGCCGGCAGCGTGAAGTAGATGGTGGTTCCCCGGCCGGCCTCCGATTCCGCCCAGATGCGCCCGCCGTGGCGTTCGACGATCTTCTTGGAGATCGCCAGCCCTATCCCGGTACCCGGGTACTCGTCGCGGCCGTGCAGCCGCTTGAATATCACGAAGATCCGCTCGGCGTACCTGGGATCGAATCCCACCCCGTTATCGGCCACACTGATGAGCCATTCCCCCGGCCGCCTCTCGGCATGAATACGCACCTGCGGCTGAGCCGCGCCGTGGAACTTGACGGCGTTGCCCACCAGGTTCTGGAACAACTGGGTTAGCTGGGCCTCGTCTCCCTTCACATGGGGCAGTGGATCCGCGGTGATCACCGCCCCACGCTCCTTTATGGCCAGCTCGAAATTCATCAGTGCCTGCGCGAGAACCCGGTTGAGGTCCGTCGGCACTATCTCGCAGCCGCGACTGCCCACCCTCGAAAAGGTCAGCAGGTCACGAACCAGGCTCTGCATCCGGTTGGCGCCGTCCACCGCGTAGTACACATACCGCTGCCCCGTCTCGTCCAGTGAATCCGCGTACCGTTCCGACAACAGCTGCATGTAGCTGCTGACCATCCGCAATGGCTCCTGCAGATCGTGGGAGGCGACGTAGGCGAACTGCTCGAGGTCGGCATTGGATCTGCTGAGATCCTCGGCCCGCCGGCGCAACTCGTCCTGGCTGCGCGCTCGCTCAACCGAACGGCCGAGCTGAACACCTATCTGGGAGAGAACGTCCAGTAACTCCTGGTCGAGCTGCTGCGGGCGGTCGGCGAGGAACTGCAGAACTCCGACCACCTCACTTGCGACCTGGATCGGAACCACCGCAGCGGAACCGGCTCTGCCGGCTTCCCCGCTTGAAGGCTCCCCGGCCAGAGCGGCAATCCAAACCGGCTGACCGGTGGCGAAAACCTTCTCTACCGCGTCCTCGGCAACCGTCGCCGCCTGAAGACCCGGGGGTCCGGCATCCTGCGTCCGGGTCGAGGCCTCGAGATGCCAGGGGCGGGAAGCTTCAAACCGGCTCGGATCGCCGTCGATCATGTAGGCGTGCCCCGATTTCCACGATGTCTCGGAACAAACGGTGTCCAACGCCGACTGGACGGCCTGGTGCGACCCCCCTGGGGCATTGGCCGAAGAGGTCACCTGCTGAAGAACCCGAAGGTAGGCGTTCTTACGCTGTTCGGCCTGGAACAGATCGGCCCGGGCCAGGGCCAGGTCGGCCAGCACGCCCAACGATTGGAGGATCTGCGCCTCCTCGCTTCCGAAGAACGGGGTGAACGGACTGGCGTAAACGACTATCTTCCCGGAGCGGAGGGGTACGGTGAGCGCGGTGCCCTGGGTCGGCTCGCCGCCGGTCGCCATCCCGCGGGCCCCGGGCGAGACATGCGACCCCACCACGCCTCCGGTGACGTCGCGCAGCTCGGCGCCCTCCCCGCCGACCAGCGCGCACATGCTGGGCAGCAGGATGTCCGCGATGCGCTGGGGG
>DATLGP010000492.1:0-1986 GCA_035540395.1 Actinomycetota bacterium | reverse complement strand
GCCTCTATGCCGGGATGGAACAGCGGGGGATCACCGGATCGATCGCCGACCAGATCTGGGACAAGCTGGTCGCCTTCTCCAGCTTCGGGTTCCCCGAGAGCCACTCGGTGAGCTTCGCCTACCTGGTCTACGCCTCGTCGTTCCTCAAGTTCCACTACCCGGCGGCGTTTCTGGCGGCGCTGCTGAACGCCCAGCCGATGGGATTTTGGGCGCCCCGGACGCTGGTCATGGACGCCCGCCGGCACGGGGTGAAGGTGCTGGGGCCGGATCTCAACGCGTCTTCCGACAAGGCGACGCTTCAGACCTTCGAGGGCGAGGTGGCGGTCCGGGTGGGGATCGGATACGTGCGGACGATCGGCGAGGACCTGGCCGAGCGGATAGCTTTGGGACGGCCGTACGCCGGCATGGAGGACCTGTCCCGCCGCTGCGACCTCAAGGTACCGCAGATGGAGGCGCTGGCCACCGCCGGGGCCTTCGACTGCTTCGGCCTGTCCCGCCGGGAGGCGCTGTGGGCGGCCGGCGTGGTGGCGAGGTCGAAGGAGAACCAACTGGCGAACCTGGTAACCGGGGCCGAGCCTCCGCAGTTGCCGGGCATGACCGCCCTCGAGCAGGCGTCGGCCGACTTTTGGTCGACCAGCCTTTCGCCGGACAGCTCGCCGATGGAGTTCGTCCGGCCGGCGCTGAAGCGCAAGGGCGTGCTTTCGGCTGTGGACCTGGAGAGTGCGACGCCGAACCGGACGGTCAAGGTCGGCGGCGTGGTGACCCACCGCCAGAAGCCGGCCACCGCCCAGGGGACGATCTTCGTCAGCCTGGAGGACGAGACCGGCCTGATCAACGTGATCTGCCAGAAGCAGGTGTGGGCCCGCTACCGCAAGGTGGCGACCACCTCGAAGGCGCTTCTGATCACCGGCCGCCTGGAGCGCTACGACGGGGTGGTGAACCTGCTGGCGGCCAAGATCGAACCGCTTAACCTGACTATGGCGTCGGAGCTGAAGGCCCGGGACTTTCGGTAGCCATTCGTATTGCCTCACGTCTAACACTCGTGCCCATTTTGTCGGGAGACCGCACCCCTACGTCGGCCACGATCCGCTTCACAACTCAACTCTGCCGAAGGTTCTCCAAAATAGGCCTCCGGGTGAGATCCAGGCGACCATTGAGGAAGGGCACAGCCTAGATCCGGTATCGGTACCGCCGGCGTGAGGGGACGCTCAACCAGCGGTGCAGGATGGCGGAGTTTGGTTGAGGTGCTGGACGGGTCGCCGGCTTAGGAACGTCCCCGAAAGATTTTCAACTTTCTTTCGTAGGCGGCCCCGGGAGGGCCGGTTTTGTCATACCTGCCGGATAGATTCTGACCATGGATACGGGGGTACTCCTGGAGTGTTCGGCCGACGAGCTGGACGACGCGATCACCCGGTTCGAAGCCGGGTTGTGTGCCGTCCACCAGGCAACCCTGGAGCTGATCGCGGCGTTTGAGGAGAAGGGCTACTTCGCCCGGGACGGGGCCACCACCATGGCGGCGTGGCTCAGCCATAGGTTCGGATGGTCGTCCTACCGGGCCCACGCCGAGGTGCGGGTGGCCCGGGCGCTCGCCCACCTTCCGTTGGTCCGGGAGGCCTACGCCTGCGGCCAGTTGAGCTTCGAGAGCGTCGAGGCGTTGTGCCGCCAGGCCACCCCCGACACCGAGGCGGAGCTTTTGGAGCACGCCCTGGTCCTGCCGGTGAGCGAGCTGAAACGCCTGCTCGCCGGGATGAAGCCGGTGGAAGAAATGGACGCCAACCGGGCCTACGAGAGCAGGTTCCTGCGCTACCGGTGGGACGAGGACTCCCGGGTGCTGCACCTGAAGGGCATGCTGGCCGACGTCGAGGGGACCCTGGTGGCCAAGGCGCTCGAGCACCTGACCGCCGGCAGGGGCAAGCAGTTGGGCCGCGCCGGGTCCCCGAATGCGGAGGGTTCCGGGGGCGGCGGGTCCCCCGGCGCCCCCGGAAC
>DATLGP010000491.1:0-2895 GCA_035540395.1 Actinomycetota bacterium | reverse complement strand
CGGCTGGAACGGCGAGTTGGATACCTCCGCGGCGGTGCAATACCTGTCCGGGCGGCCCGACGTGGACGGCAACCGTATCGGAGCAGTGGGAATGTCCATGGGAGGCGAGCAGGTGATCGGCGCGATGGCAACGGACGAGCGCATCAAGGCCGCAGTTGCCGAGGGAGCAACCCACAGGGTGCTGGCCGACCAGGATTGGCTGGTGGAGGAGTTCGGAGTCCGAGGCCGGGTTCAGCAGGTGATCAACCGCTTGGAGTTCGTCCTGGTGGATCTGTTCGCCGAAGCACCCGAACCCATTTCTCTGCGGGAATCGGTAGAGGCGGCTGCGCCCCGCCCGCTGCTGTTGATCGCCGCCGGCCGGGTGCCCGACGAGCAGAGAGCGAATCGCTCGATCCAGGCAGTCTCGCCACAGACGGTGGAATTGTGGGTGGTGCCTGGTGCGGGCCACACCGAGGGCTTGCGCAGGCAACCGGAGGAGTGGGAGGAGCGGGTTGGGGGCTTCCTCGGCCGGGAACTGGCCCACGCGCTGCCCGGGGTCCCGGTTGAGTTCCGTGGAGCACCCGGCGGGGGCTCGGTGGCACCAAGGGCCCCGTCCCCCGGTAGGTCGGGTAGTGCACGGCGGCCGGCCATCCGTCCCACAGGAGCCGGGACCTTGGGCCCTATGGATTCCGGGCTGCTCGGGGGATCATCTTCAACACTGAAAGCAAGGAGGAGCGCCTGGCAGATCCGATTGTGGTTATCGGAAGTGGACTTGTCGGAAGAGTAATCGCCGAGAGGCTGCAGAGCCAAATGTGTGTTTCGCCTGAAGCTAATCCGGTCAAGGGATCAGCGATCATCGCCATTGGTGTCGATCATCGGCGGCCCACCCCAACACCCGAGCGCTCCGGCCCAACCTTGTGGAGGCCGGGGACCCCACCTTCTCAGACGAATGTTCAGGAGCTTGTTAACCAGCCAAAGGAGGCATAAGGATGGACGCGTTGATCGTATACGAATCCATGTTTGGCAATACCCAAAAGGTGGCCCAGGCGGTAGCCGACGGCCTGTCCAGCGGCATGCACGTCGAGGTGCAGGAGGTTGGCGCCGCCCCCGACACAATCGGTGAACAGGTTGTCCTCCTGGTAGTCGGCGCCCCCACCCATGCCTTCGGCCTAAGCCGCGAGAGCACGAGGCGCCAGGCGGCTCTGCAGGCCGACGGGAATCTCATCTCCGGCGGCAGGGGGGTGCGCGAGTGGGTGGCAGGTCTCACCAGGTCCCGAACGACAGTCGCGGCGGCCTCCTTCGACACAAGGATGGCTACGCCGTCCTGGCTCAAGATCGCCCCAACTGCTGGACCGTCCATCGAAAAGCGCTTGCGCAAGCTGGGTCTGCGGATAGCCGTGCCACCCGAGAGCTTCGTGGTGGGAGATACCACCGGTCCCCTCGAGAGCGGTGAGCTGGAACGAGCCCGCCAATGGGGGCGTTCGCTTGCGTCGAAGTTCTCCTCCCTGGACTCAAAGACCTGATGTTGACCGAACGGTGAATTCAGCGCCCAGAGGGCCGCGCCGAGCGGAAGCGGGGCGCCGGCACGTAAAGAGGACCATTGGAGCCTTAGTTGTCATGAGAGCCAGCGATACCGCAGACCCCGGAATTGGCATCGCGATTGGGGCCCTGAAGGAAGGTGAGGCTCCGGAGTGCCGCCTGAGAACAAGCACCGCCAGATTAACTCCGGTAAAGACGATCAGGAGCAAAGCACGGTGGTGTCCGCGAGGCACTCAGGTCGCCGGTGAGGATAAGGAGCACCGGCAGTCTGAGCGTCTGCGACGTTCTCTTTGACCAGCGCGTGGGACAGAACGATGTTTGGAACGCAGAAGGGCTGCCGTGAACAGGATCCTTGGATTGGCCAAGTACAGCGAGCATCGGCCCAGCCGATGCGCCTAAACGCTGCGTGGTGATTAAGCTACGCCACGCCCTCTAGCGAAACGACGTGAAATGAAATGGCCAGATAGCGGGGCCACTGAGAAGCTAGCCCGTTCAAAGTCAGCCCTCAGGATCTTGTGGCAGCGGCAGATCGAGTACCAGGAGCGTGATGACTATGGCCAGAACCGCATCGATGAAGACCTCAACTCTGGAGGTGTCCGCCTGACGGACAGGCTAGGCGAGTGGTCAAAGACCTTTCCGGAAAGCCGGTCCCCATAACGGGACGCCATAACGACGCCTGCTTGCCATCCGGGAGCCCTTCCATTCGCTGGAGTGGAGACCGACTCGATCACAACTCCGCTTCGGGCTAGCAGGTAGGAGATAACCGAGTTCGAGTTCCACATGTCTCCGGTGGACTGCTCGTCGCGCCCCCATACCAATGCGGGCACCGACTCGACCAGCTGGAGAATCTTCAGCGCCTTCTGGGGGTCCCGGCTGACGCATTGGGGGCTGTTCACCGCTTCGTCCTGGTCGGCGATCACTCCATTCCGCCAGCGACGAACCTCATATCGGAACACCTTGAAGCGGCCCAGGCTTCGGCTAAAGACGGGTCCTTCTACCACTACTCCACGGGCGGGACCCGCCGCATCCGGAATCGGCCAGCTGTTCTCGATCACAAACCGACCATCCGGAATGATTACTACGAGCGCCGTATGGTACAGGTCCGATGGGTTCCGCCGATCAATCCCTGCCTGGATCAACTCGAATACGCGTCCATTGAATCGGACGAAGCTCCCACCGGCACCGAGGGGTAGCCAGTAAAGGTAGATTCCGGGATCCGATGGCTCATCGACCGTAGCCGGTTCCGGCGCTCTACCTTTCTTGGCCTGCTCGGAATTGCTCTCGCTCATGTGCCTCTGCACTCCAATCATCGGCGATTGACTGTGCCCTGGCCTTTCCATTGTCGGACGGCGTTCTTTCGATAGACAGGGTCTTAAG
>DATLGP010000490.1:0-4416 GCA_035540395.1 Actinomycetota bacterium | reverse complement strand
ACCGACAGGACTGCGAGCAGGGGAAAGCTTCGGTCCACCTTGCGGATCGCCTTGTCGGCTATCAGGTCTGGGGCAAACCGGCGGATGTTCGTCTTCTCCGGATCGAAGAACCAACCCGTGTGAGCATGCCAGAGGCCCGTGAGGACGCCTTTGATCCCTTCTGCCTCCTCCAGGTGGGGGGAGTGGGGGTCGCCGGGCTTGTCGGTGTAGGCGTGGTGACGGCGGTGATCGGCCACCCAGCGAACTACCGCGCCCTGCAGCGCCATGGAGCCGGCAATCGCCAGAATCACTCTGATGGGCTTGACGGTTTCAAAGCTGCGGTGGGTGAGCATTCGGTGGAAGCCGACGGTGATGCCCATGCCGGTGAAGACGTAGAAGACAAAAAACAGGGTCAGGTCGAGGGCTCTCACGCCGCGGTTCCAGAGGAAGGGAATGCCGACGACGGCGCCGATGAAGGGGATGACCGTGACCAGGAGCGCGAGCCGGCGCTCCAGCTTAAGGGTCCGGTCCGGGGGCCTTACGGTGAGGGGCTTACTGGGCGAAGCTGTCTGTTCCGGGGCGGCAGTGACCTGCGCCATGTCTGCGTCCTTTCCTTCTTCTCAAGAAATACGCTTACGTATCCGTAACCTACGATACAGTACCTTTTCGAATAACAAGCCTTAAACGGCTCCAGATACGGCGCTTTTCTTGGAATTAGGCGCTACCCCCGGTTTCGAAGGTTTCGAAGGTTTCGATCAACCGGGAACCGCTAAGCCCAGACGCCGCCGCCTCCCAACCGGCGGCGGGGCTGGCGCCGGAATCAATCCGGCTCGTACGGGATCCCGGGGGACTCCCTCTTTCCGAACGGCGCCACGTCTCCGAGGGTTATGCCGGCGCGGCCGATCGTGAACTCCCGGATCTCGGGCTCATGCCGGCTGGCTCGGGTTTTGGTGACCGACATCGCCCGCTTGATCGCCCCTCGCTCTATGAAGTAATTGAGAAGAACCACGTTGTCGGAGAGATGCGAGATGCCGAACTCGGATAGTCGCTCCACGCCGAACAGATCCGGGATTTCCATTGTCATCATCAGGCTGATGCCGGCACGGGAGCAGCGCTGCATCAGCGAGTAAAGGAACTCCCGAAACCGGATTTCGTCCAAGGTGGTCATCCGCAAGTCGGCAAGGCTGTCGAGAAGGATTCTTTTGGCTCCGGTCCGCTCGGCCAGGTCGAGCAGGTCGTAGACCCATTCATCGATATAGATGTCCACGGGGGACCGGTACATGACCTGCACGCCCGGCTCGTCCAGCGACCAGCCGAACCCGTCAACTATGCGCTGGAGCTGAATGGGGTTTTCCTGAAGCGTGGCCACGATGCCGGGCTCTCCCAGCCGGGCTCCGTTGAAGATGAAGTGAAGGCCCATGAGCGTCTTACCGGAACCGGACGGTCCGGCGATGAGAGTGGACGCGCCGGGCCAGTACCCCTCGGCCAGCATGTGGTCCAGGGCGGTGATGCCGGAGGACACCCGGGTCTCTTCCAGGTCGTAGGGGCCCGGCAGTGGCGCGTCGGCAAGGCGGGGAAACAGGTTGAGGCCGCTTTCACTCAGCCGGTAGGCGTGCCGGCCGGACAGAAAGTCGCTTCCCCGAAGCTTGAGCACCTGCAGACGGCGCATCTCGCGCTCGCCGGAACGGATGGTTCCCAGCGCCACGATGGCGTCGGCCACTGCGAACTCGGGGCCGGTTGCGATTTCGTTCTCTTCGTATTCGCCGACCCATAGCGATGCGGCCTGGGAGGCGCTGAGCCTGCCGGCGAAGGAGTGAAGAAATCGGCGGAACTCACTGGAATCGGCGGCAAAGACATTGAGGGCCTTGAAGCTGTCTATAACGATCAGACCCGGACGGCGATCTTTGAGGACCTCCGCGACCCGCCCCTGGACCCCGTCCAGGCCCTCGCGATTCAACGTCTCGCCGAGATCCTCGTAGAAAACCGAGGTTCCGATCTGATTCGAATCGAAAAAGTCCAGTGTCTGGCCGAATCGCAGAAGCTTCTCCAGCGGCTCGGAGACGGTTGAGAAATAGACCGCGGGATTCTCCGCAGTGCCATTTCGAAAGACATACTGCTGGGCGACGATCGTCTTGCCGCTTCCCGGCAGACCGATGATCAAGCTGATCGCCTTACCCGGCAGGCCGCCTCCCAGGACGCGGTCGAGCGGCTCGTTGCCGCTCAACAGGCGGTCGGGAGTCAAACGGCCGCCGAACCGCCGGCCAGCGGCCGGTCACGGCCCAGGAGCCTTTTGACCGTGGAGGTAAACCTGGCAGGGTCGAGCGGCTTCGGTAAGAACGCGTCTGCCCCTGCCGCCAGAGCGCTGTCTTGTGATTCGAGCGTGGACACCGCGAGCACCGCCGGGGGATTAATGCGTTGTTTGATGGTGCGGCACAGTTCGAGGCCCCGACCGCCGGAGATCAGCAGTTCCAGCACCACCAGGGCGGGAGGAGCGTCGTCGACAGTGCGTCGAGCATCCTCCATGGCCCTTGTCACCTCCACCTCGTACCCTTCGCCCCTTAGAAAATGCTCCTCGAACTCGGCGGCGTAGGGATCATTTTCGGCGAGCAGGATCAGACGAGGCCTCGACGTGGGGCTTGAGGAAGGTGAAACGTCTTCCCCGCCATCGATCCGTTCCTTGAGAAGCCGGTGGGCGTCGGCGGCACTCAATCCCTCGTCCATCTGAGCCTTCACAAACTCCAGCTGCTCTACCTGCCGGCGGCTGAACAGGCGGTGACGGCTCGGGGTGCGTTCCGGTACCACAAGCCCATAGCGGTCTTCCCAAGTGCGCAGCGTGGCCACCGGCACGCCCAGGGTCGTGGCCACTGCACTGATGCTGTAAATGGGTGAGTTCGTATTCATCGAACTAAGCGTATCTCCTCAGGTTTCCTTCATTAGGCAATCGGAGAGTTACTTAAGCTTCATTAGGTCTTCCCGCTCTAAAGGAAACCTATTCAGTATCTACTCAATTCATGGTAAAGTACCAATATCGTTCCATTGTGCAGAGCTACTGAAGAGGTGACCCCCGCATGTCACTCAGCCTTGATGGAAACATGGCGCTAGGCACGGGCTCGATAACCTGGCCGTCCAGCAACCTCAGGTCCGTCCCCGTCCTGTCTTCTGCTCACCGGTTGGTGCCGGGGCACTCTAAGGCGGAGTCCGCGTTCGGGCTTCTCTCCTATCGAGCCGGAAGCCGCTGGACGCTGGTCCTGCAGGGAGAGTTGGACATCGCCACGGTCGCCGACTTCGAGCAGCACCTCACCGACGCCGAGCTCACAAGGCCGAACGAGGTAGTGCTCGACCTCAGGGACCTGGATTTCCTGGACTGCAGCGGGCTTCACAGCTTCGTGTCGGCCGAGAAGCGCCTTCGCTCGGCGGGCGGCAAGCTCCTTTTGGTTCCCGGCTCCACCCAGATCCAGCGGCTTTTCGAAGTGACTTACGTCGATTCCTTCTTCGAGTACGTGGAGCCGCACGGGATTTGGTCCTAACCGAGGCCCCGGCGGACCTGTCTACTTCCGACCACTGCCGACCATTCCGAGCGCGCTCTCAGCGGCCTCTGCCCTGTGGGTATTGAGTTGCTCCATCTGCTGTTCGGCACGGCGTGCAATGCTGCGTGTCTGCATTCCGCGAGCCTCAGTGAATCCGATGCCGTGAAGGGTGTCCCAGAACATCCGCTTGGCCTCGAGTGCAACACCCATCCCCTCGATCTCCACCAGCCGGCTCAAGTCCGAGTAGCCGGTGAGCTCCCCGTTCATCTTGAGCCGCCCTACCCGCTCGGCGACCCAGGCGCCTGCGGTTTTGGTCCGGTTCTGCGAGACCTGCTCTCGCTCCATCAGCGTCTCAAGGGCCCTGCGCTCCTCTGAGTTCGATTCAAGGACCGTCTCGAGAAACCGTCCGAACTCCGTCTCCTTATTGCTGTCCAGCGATCGCTTGACCAGTTCGCTCGTGCCGATCATCAGCGCCAGATGGTCGTTCAGGTAGATGCTCAGGTATTTGTTCGCCATGGCGTCCTCCCTTAGTCGTCCAGGAGTTCTACCCATCCCGGGCCACGCTAGACCAACGGGTTTGACAAATCGCTCGGACAGCAAATATTTACGGATGGCTCTCGGCAACGGCTTCCCTCTCGGTTGAGGAGACTCGCGGCGGTAACCGGGGCAATCCTGTCGCTTGGGTTGCTCGGTTCGTGCGGCGCTCCGGATCAGCGGGAGGTATTGCCGGCGAGTCCGGGCGAGACCGCGGTACCTTCGCCGTTGGGCCCGCAACTGCCCGACGTCGCCCCCGGCGAGGATTTCTACGACCATCCAGAGGATATTCCCGCGGGGGAGCCGGGCAGGTTGATAAGGATTCAGGCGCTCGACCTGCCGGGTGCCCAGGGGTGGCGGGTGCTTTACCACTCGG
>DATLGP010000489.1:0-1870 GCA_035540395.1 Actinomycetota bacterium | reverse complement strand
ACCGCAGCCATCGCCGCCAGCGTGGTGGCGGCCGTGGCCGAGGAGATCTTCTTCCGGCGCCTGGTCTACGGATGGCTCGAAAAGTGGGGCACGGTTCTGGCGATTTTCGGCTCGGCCGCGCTGTTTGCCGCAATCCACGTCCCGATCTACGGGCTCAAGGTTCTTCCACTCGACTTCGCCGCCGGGCTGATCTTCGGCTGGCAGCGCCGGGCTTCCGGTAGCTGGACGGCCCCTGCCGTCACCCACGTCTTCGCCAACCTTCTGGCCTCGATGTAGACATGGCGGCCACCTTCTCTCACCGCCGGGCGATCGCATCCGGCCTCGCATTGGCAATGGCCTACCTGCTGGTGTCCTGGTTCTCAGTCCAGGCCGGGTGGGTGTCCAGAAGCCCTCTCTACGACGGGTTGGCCGGCATCCCGGCCTACCGCTGGGTCAACCCGCCGGAGGAAAGGCTGGAAGACAACGAGGTGCCCGAGGCCGAAGAGTTCCGGGTCGAGGTCTCAACATCGGGACAGGCGAACCCCGGGTCGGTGACGACCTCGGACGGGCAGAACACACTTACGTTCAACTATCTGCCCCCGGCTCCCGAGCCGTACGCGTTTACGCTTCGGATGACGCCGACCGACCCTCAAGGCCTTGCGCCTCCCCCGGAGGGGTTTTATTTTGACGGCAACGCCTACCGGCTGGAGGCGCTCCATGAGACAACCGGCGAACCCATTGAAGGCAACTTCACCACCATCATGAGATTCTCGATTCACGCCCCCTACATACTGGCCCTGCAGGATGGCATCTGGGTGCCACTGCCGGACCCCCTGATGACCGATGCCGACCTTCAGGTCAGCGCCGACACGCCTGCGAACGGCACCTTCGTCCCCGCCGGCACTGGAATCAGGCCGCCGGAGGTGGTCAACCGGGGGGAACGGTTTCCCTGGATCAGCACAATCGTCGGATCGATAGGCCTGATCCTGCTGCTTTCGGCCGGCGTGGTCGCCTTTCTCCGCAGGGATACCCCCGTCTCATAGGAACCTTATCGGCCCCGGCCACTCGCTACCCCTCTCTTCGCGCTAAGCTACACGTGTTACTACGGTAGAAAAGCTATAAAGCCGCCGAGGACCACGGAGACCGATGCATTACACCCTCACCCACCTGCGAGCGATAGAAGCCGAAGCCATCCATATCTTCCGGGAGGTGGCCGCGGAGTTCGAGCGACCGGTCCTGCTTTTCAGCGGGGGTAAGGACTCGATAACCATGCTGAGAGTGGCCGAGAAAGCCTTCTACCCGGCCAAGGTGCCTTTCCCGCTCATGCATATCGACACCGGCCATAATTTTCAGGAGGTCCTGGACTACCGGGACCGGCGGGTCGCCGAGCTCGGCGCACGCCTGATCGTGGCTTCGGTGCAGGAGTCCATCGACAACGGCCGCGTGGTGGAGGACACCCGTCCCGGTGCGTCCCGCAACCAGCTGCAGACGACCACCCTGCTCGACGCGATCGAGCAGCATGGGTTTGACGCCGTTTTCGGAGGCGCCCGGCGGGACGAGGAGAAGGCCCGGGCCAAAGAACGCGTCTACAGTTTTCGGGACGACTTCGGCCAGTGGGATCCCAAGAACCAGCGACCCGAGCTGTGGAGCCTCTACAACGGCAGACACCGGCCGGGCGAGCACATTCGAGTGTTTCCACTTTCCAACTGGACCGAGCTCGACATCTGGCAGTACATCAAGGACGAAAACATCCCGCTGCCTTCGATCTACTTCGCCCACCGCCGGCCCGTGTATCTCACCAAGGGCATGCTGATGGCGGTCCATCCGGTTGCCCCGGCACCCCCGGGAGCCGACGTGTTCGACGCAATGGTGCGCTACCGCACCGTCGGGG
>DATLGP010000488.1:0-4266 GCA_035540395.1 Actinomycetota bacterium | reverse complement strand
TGCGTTGCCAACGTGCCCAAGTCATTGCTCCTCCTGACTCGGGGAACCGGCATGCGCCGGCCCCGTGCTTGGAAAGACCTCTCTTGCAGCCCCATGCTCGGTGACGAGATCGGCGCAGGAGGCTGAGCTGATTGCAAGTCTAGAGGTACAGGCCGGTGCCGCCCTCGGTTCGCCCGGAAGCCACTGCGTGAATGTCGCGCTCTTTCAGCACCACGTACTCCTCGCCCCGGATCTCCAGCTCGTAAGCACTTTCCGGACCGAACAACACCAGGTCGCCGGTCTCGGCGCCGCGCACCATCGGCCCCACCGCAACCACCTCACCCCAGACCGCCTTTTTGGTTTCGGAGTCCACGGTTGCCGGGATCAGGATGCCTCCGCGGGTCTTTCGCTCCCCGATCTCTTTGGGCGACATGACCAGGATACGGTCGGCGGTCATCCGGACGTTGTGGCGCGGGGGGTCCGACTCCAGCTTTCGCACCGCTCCGGTTGATTCCGTCACCTTCTCAACTCCCATCCGGCCCCGCCCCACCTAAGAGCCGCCGGGTCGCCGAACCCGGCTCAGGATTCACTGAGGGCTCTCGCATTGAACGCAAGCTGGCCGCCCTGGGCGTCGACCTCCACCGTATCGCCGTCCTTGTAGGCACCCCGCAGCATCTCGAGAGCCAGTCGGTCGGCCAGCTCCCGGGAGAGCAGGCGCTTCAGGGGCCGGGCACCGAACGACGGGTCGTAGCCCTTCTCCGCCAGATACTGCAATGCGGCATCGGTAAGCTCCAGCTTGACGTTGCGGCCGGCCAGCCTTGCGGCCAGGCCCTGAACCTGGAGCCTCACGATCTCGGCGACGTGTTCCTGGGAGAGCCGGTGGAACACCACGATGTCGTCAACCCGGTTGATGAACTCCGGCTTGAAGGTCATGCCGACTGCCTCCATCACCTTCTCCCGCATCCGCTCGGGATCCGATTCGGAGAGGATCCAGTCGCTGCCGATGTTGCTGGTCATGATGATGATGGTGTTGCGGAAGTCGATGTTGCGGCCCCGGCCGTCGGTCATCCGGCCGTCGTCCATCACCTGCAGCAGCGAGTTGAATACGTCCGGGTGGGCCTTTTCGATCTCGTCCAGCAGCACCACCGAGTAGGGCCGCCGGCGGACCGCCTCGGTCAGCTGGCCGCCTTCCTCGTATCCGACGTAGCCGGGAGGAGCCCCGTAGAGCCGGGCGACCGAATGCTTTTCCATGTACTCGCTCATGTCGAGGCGGACCATCGCCCGCTCGTCGTCGAACAGGAACTCGGCGAGCGCCCGGGCCAGCTCGGTCTTGCCGACCCCGGTGGGTCCCAAAAAGATGAAGCTGCCGATGGGCCGCAGCGGGTCCGACAACCCGGACCGGCTCCGCCGGATCGCGTTGGCCACCGCAGCAACCGCCTCGTCCTGGCCGACCACCCGCTTGTGCAGGCCCTCTTCCATGTGGATGAGCTTTTCGATCTCGCCCTCCATCAACTTGGAGACCGGGATCCCGACCCACTTGCTGACGACCTCGGCGATGTCCTGCTCGTCCACCTCTTCCTTCAGCATCTTGTTGGTGGCCTGCAACTCGTCCAGCGAGGCGTTTGCCGCCTCCAGCGACCGGTTTAGCTCCACCAGCTTGCCGTAGCGAAGCTCGGCGGCGGCGTTGAGGTCGCCCTCCCGCTCGGCCCGCTCGGCGGCGGTCCGGGTCTGGTCGATCTCTGCCTTGATCTGGCGGATTTTGTCGATCGCCTCCTTCTCCATGCCCCAGTGGGCCTTGAGGGCCGTCGACTCCTCCTGCAGACGCGCCAACTCTTCCTCGAGCTTGTCGAGGCGCGCCCTGGATGCCGCGTCGGTTTCCTTCTTCAAGGCCGTCCGCTCGATCTCGAGCTGTTTGATCCGGCGCTCGACGACGTCGATCTCCACCGGCATCGAGTCGATCTCGATCCGCAGCCGGCTGGCCGCTTCGTCGATGAGGTCGATGGCCTTGTCGGGCAGAAAACGGGCGGTGACGTAGCGGTCGGAGAGGATCGCCGCCGCAACCAGCGCGGCGTCCTGGATCCGCACGCCGTGGTGGACCTCATAGCGCTCCTTGAGCCCCCGAAGGATCGCGATCGAGTCCTCGACCGAGGGCTGGCCGACTACGACCGGCTGGAACCGACGCTCCAAAGCCGGGTCCTTTTCGATGTGCTTGGAGTATTCGTCAAGAGTGGTGGCGCCGATCATCCGCAACTCGCCCCGGGCCAGCATCGGCTTCAGCAGGTTGCCTGCGTCGACCGCCCCCTCGGCGGCCCCGGCGCCGACCACCGTGTGCAGCTCGTCCAGGAAGGTGACCACCTCACCCTCGCTGTCGGCAATCTCTTTGAGCACCGCCTTCAGGCGCTCTTCGAACTCACCGCGGTACTTGGCCCCCGCCACCATGCCGCCCAGGTCGAGCGCGACGATCCGCTTCGACTTCAGACCCTCGGGAACGTCGCCGTCGACGATACGGTTGGCGATTCCCTCGACGATCGCAGTCTTTCCCACTCCCGGCTCACCGATGAGGACGGGGTTGTTCTTGGTCCGGCGGCTGAGCACCTGGATCACCCGGCGGATCTCGTCGTCCCGCCCGATCACCGGGTCCAGCTTGCCTTTCCGGGCCGCCTCGGTCAGGTCACGTCCGAACTTCTCCAGCGCGTTGTAGGTCTCCTCGGGGTTTTGCGAGGTCACCCGCTGGGAGCCGCGCACCTCCACCAGTGCGGCGAGAACGGCATCCCGAGTGATGGCGAACTCGGAGAACAGAGTTTTCAGGCTCGGGGCGGCGTCGACCAGGGCGAGCAGCAGGTGTTCGGCCGAAACGTAGTCGTCCTTCAGCTGCTCGGCCTCGGTGAATGCCCGATCCAGCACCCGGCTGAGGTCCTGCGACATCCGGGGCTGTCCGTCGGAGCTGTACACCTTGGGCACCCGGGCCAGCGCGTTGTCCACTCGGTCCCCCATAAGCCGGGGGGTCACCCCGAGCTTTTGGATCAGGCCGAAGACCACACCGGCCGGATCGGACAGCAAAGACTTCAACAGGTGCTCGGGAGCGATGGCCTGGTGGTTGCCCGCGGACGCGAGCTCTGCCGCCCTGGCCAGCGCCTCCTGAGACTTGTGCGTCAGCTTGTTCATATCCATCGGATTACCACCTGCCTCCTAAACCGTTTCCCCCCTCACCGGGGGCCCTTCACAAATGTCTGTTGATCAAAAATGCTCGCCACGTCGCTCAATCGCACCAGCACCCCCCGCTTGCGGACCTCGGAACGGGCTTCCTGCAGCTTCGCCTCGGTGGCGGCCAGCTGTCGGTTCGCCCGTTCGAGCTTGCGGCGCAAGTCCTTCACCTGGCTTTCGAGGTCCATCACGATCCGAACCCCGGCCAGATTCAACCCGTGCTCGTGGGTGAGCTCGTGGATCCGGCGCAGCCGCGCCACGTCCTCCTCCGAGTAGCGCCGGCTGTTCCCCGGCGTACGCTTGGGCTCGATCAAACCCCGGCGCTCGTACATCCGCAGGGTCTGCGGGTGCATCCCCGAAAGGTCTGCCACCACGCTGATCACGTACACCCCGCGCTCGCTGGGCCTGGAGCCTCTGCGACCGCTGCCGTCACCCATCGCTCCTCCTCCCCCCTTCGATCAGGTCGTTCAAAGCCGCTCGCGGGGACTGCGTGTCCAGCTCGGCCAGGCGCTCGATGAGGTTTTTCGCCTCCCGATTCAATTTCTCGGGCACCGCGACCTGAACCGTCACCAGCAGGTCTCCTTTGTCTTTACCGGAGGACACTCCCTTTCCCCGCACCCGAAAGGTCCTGCCCGACGAGGTGCCCGCCGGAATCTTCAACTTCACCGGTCCGCCGTTCAGGGTGGGCACTTCGATCTGAGCGCCCAGCGCCGCCTCGGCGAAGGTGACCGGCAAGGACAGCGTCAGGTCCTTGTTCTTGCGGCCGAAGACCCGGTGGGGAAGCACCCTGACCTTCACATAGAGGTCGCCGGCGGGTCCCCCGTTGGGTCCGGGTGAGCCCTTGCCGGCAAGCTTGATGCGGGCGCCGTCGGTCACTCCCGCCGGGATGCGGGCTTTGACGGTGCGGGGCGGGCCTCCCCGTTCGGACAGGTGCAGCTCGACCTGGGTGCCCTCGAGGGCCTGCTCGAACGAGAGCGAAGTCTCGGTCTCAAGATCCGACCCGCGCATCGCCCGGCCTCCGTAGCCCCCGGAGGCCGGGCCCCCGGCGCCGAACAGGTCTCCGAACAGGTCGTTGAAATTGCC